>DATLUO010000026.1 GCA_035533075.1 Pirellulales bacterium
GTCTTTGTTCGCGGGGCTGACGATCTCAATGGCCGCGACCAGGCGCCGGCCGCGGCTGGCGTCGTAGACGCGGACCTCGTACTCGTCGTCGTCGGGCAGCCCTGTTTCGACTCGGACGACCGGCGCCGCGAGCCAGACGGCTGTGGCCACGCCGCCGTTTGCCTGTGAGGCGGCGGAAAACAGATCGCGGTCTTTTTCGAAGGTCGCGACATCGATTTCCACCTCCGGGCCGGAATGCACCTTGGGTCCGGCGACATAGCCGGGCGGGAGCAAGTTTCGCAACTGCTGGACAATGACCATCGGCCAACCCCCGTGCAGTTCCTCCCAGGACGAGGTATTCGAGAGCGGCGGTCGAAAGTGATCGCGTAAGGGCATGATTATCTTCCTCTCCGGCAAATTATATCCTACCGACCGTCCCGCGGTACTGCTTCGGTTCAGGATATTTCCGCGGATCCGGGGTCATCCCGCTCGGCAATCAGGAATGAGGCGGGGGCATCGTCCATCACTTCCAGATAAGTGACTTCATACTTTGACGTCAGGCAGGTTCGCAGTTCTTCATCGAATTCGGCGACCGCCTCGGCGGTCGGCTCGTCGCCATCCATCTGCGATTCGTCGAGCGTTAATTGAATCTGCAACGAAACCTGGACTTCGCCCTTCGCCCCGTCGTCATCGTTGTCAACGATTTCAAGCTTGTTGACCTGAAAGCCGGCTTCAAGAAGGTGCTCGCGCAGCTCATCCTCGAACTCCGGCGCGAGCTGCGGCAATTCGATATGCAGCCAGACTGCCATTACATAGTCGTATATCATTGCCACGGGACGCGACTCCAGCGAAAAACGGGCTTCCTAGAACGATCTGACTTGGCACGCTTGATTATAGTGCCGGTACGGGCAGGCTCAATACCCGAGCCGAGCCGCTGCGGCGGCAGGTGTCACGCATTGCACTACCTTCAGCACGCCGACGATCACCGCGGCTTTCTTCGCTTCGGAGACACTGGCGCCCGCTTGGCTGTTGCCGGCCGTGGCGCGACAGCACGCACCTGGCCGTTGCGGCGATGGTCGGCGAGGAACCGCTTGAGGGAAGAGCCGCCGGGCAGACCGCGCAGGCCGATTCGCAAGGCGTTTTCCACACTTGACCAATTGTCGGTGGGCGACTCGATGATCGTCCCCGAGCGGACCTGCGGCCAGGTGCGCGTGCGGCGGTAATGGGCGTCGGCCCATTTGAGAATCCGCTCGGGCGACAGTTTTGGAATCGAATGCAGGTTTCGTACGCCGCGGTATTGCGCCCAGAGCTTGCCCAACGACAGGCCCTTGGGAAGTCCGCGGCTTCCCTTTCGCAAGGCGACGTCAATCGTTCCCCAACTTTCGCCTGGCGCGTCGGGCACTTGGCCTGAAGTCTGGTTCGGCCAACGCCCCGTGCGGCGGTGGTATGCATCGGCCCATTTCAGAATTGTCTCGATCGTCAAGGGAGGCTTGCGGCGGTGCTTAGGCAGGACTCCGCGGTGCCGCTTCAGCAGCCGCGCCAGCGAGGATCCTCCGCGCAGACCGCGCGCTGCCTTGCGTAGCGACTGGTTGACCGTCGACCATGTTTCGCCTGGCATCTCGGAGATCGGGCCAGACGACTTAGTGGGCCACATTCCCGTTCGGTCGTAGTAAGCGTCGGCCCAGGCCAGAATCTGTGCGCTGGTGCATTGGCGCACGTCATCGCGATGGCGCACCCCGCGCTTTTTGGCCAGCAGGCGGGCCAACGATGTGCGGCCCGGCAGGCCCCGCGACCCGCGCGAAAGTGCATGGTCGACGGCGGCCCACGTTTCGCCCGCTGCGCCTTCGATGCTTCCGGAGCTCGCGCGGGGCCAAACGCCGCGTCGCTTAAAGTACCTGTCGGCCCAGGCGAGAATTTGTGCGACGGTGAGGTTTGGCAACTCGTGAAGGTTGCGTACGCCGCGATGTTTGGCAAGCAATTTGGCCAAGGAAGAACCGCCCTTCAGCCCGCGCAGGCCCTCCCTCAGCGCGGATTGCACCCTGGCCCATGTATCTCCGGGCGACTGGGCAATGGAGCCCGATCGGCTATTGGGCCAGGCGCCGTGGCGGGCGTGGTGGGCGTCGGCCCAGGCGAGAATGCGAGCGGTGCTGAATTTGGGGAGGTCGCCAGGGTGCGGGACGCCGCGCCGGTCGGCCAGCAGTCGGGCCAACGACGAGCCGCCCGGCAAGCCGCGGCCGCCATGCGCAAGAGCGATGTTTACCGCGGACCACGTTTCACCCGGGGCGTCGTCGATCGGACCGCCACTCTTCGCGGGCCACACGCCATATCGTTGGAAATGCAGGTCGGCCCAGGCGAGAATCTGCCTGATCGTAAGGTCGGGCAGGTCTTGCACGTTCCGCACGCCGCGGTGCTTCGCCAGCAACATTGCCAGCGAAGATCCGCCGCTCAATCCTCGCTTGCCCTGGTTGAGCGCGATTTGCACGGTGCCCCAGGTCTCGCCCGGAGCTTCGGGGATGGCGCCAGATTTGACATTAGGCCACTTGCGCGTTCGTTCGTGGAAGGCGTCGGCCCAGGCGAGTATTTGTTCGATCGACAGGGGCGGCTGGCGGCGATGCTTGATCGGAATGCCGCGCGAGCGGTAAAGCAAGCGCGCGAGCGACGAGCCGCCCTTTAAACCGCGCGTGCCGTTGCGTAGCGCCTGTTCAATCGCGCTCCAGGTTTCGCCCGGGGCGTTCTGGACCGCGCCGCTCTCGATCGTCGGCCACATTCCGGTCCGCTGATGATGCGAGTCGGCCCACTTCAAGATCGTTTGCGTCGCGAGAACGGGCAGGTCTCCCCTGTTGCGCCGGCCCCGGTGCTTGGCAAACAGCTTGGCCAGCGAGGAGCCGCCTGGCAGCCCGCGCAGTCCATTGTTGAGGGCCATCTCCACGGCCATCCAGGTTTCGCCGGGGGCACCATCGATGCTGCCGTCGCGATTCAGCGGCCAGCGGCCGTGACGGGCGAAAAAAGCATCGGCCCAACCGAGGATTTGATCGATGGTATACGGCGGCAGCCCTTTACGATTCCGCACGCCGCGGAAGCGCGCCAGCACGCGGGCCAACGAATCTTCGCCGGGCAACCCTCGCAGGCCCAGCCGCAGCGCACTGTCGACGCCCTCCCATTTTTCTTCCAGGGTACCGCGCACCCGCCCCGTGTCGCGGCGGGGCCAATGGCCCGTCTGTTCATGGTGGGCGTCGGCCCAGGCCAGGATTTGGGCTATGTAGAGCGATGGCTTTCGCCAGCGGCGGCTCTTGACCGCTTTCCGCGCCGCTGCTCGACGAGTACCGATGGGCATACGAACTACATTAAACCAGGAAAGCGAAAACGCAAGGTCGAGGCAAGGAAGAAGCCGCCTAGCGGTGCCGGTCGCCGGAACAAAAAGGCCCCTCTCGCTCTGCTATTTGCCGCTTTTGCGGCGTTGCCGCTGGCGGAGATTCGCTGCCGGCAGGATTTGACCGAAACGGCAAATCGGCATAGCTTGGCAGCGGCGGAACGATTTTGCCCTCAACAAGCTCCGCATCCGCGAAGAGATTCTTCGGCGCGCCGTCGAGGGCCGTGACACTCAGGTCGCGATCGAGCGCGATCGGTCAGCCTGTCCGCCGTCGGCCGTTCTTGCCGCCGAGCTCGTTCCAGAGCACGGCGAGGTTCAGATCGCGGCGCTTCCAGGCGATGACAGACAAACCCACCTTCAGCCACCCAATGCAGTTGGAAAGATCGCGGAAATCCGGCCTCAGGCCCTGGCAGGGCTGTCCGTCGTTGGCACTACTTCGCCTCTGCCTCGAGCTTGGCCCGCCGTTCCCCTTCCGCCCGCTCCGCCGCGATCTTCGATCGATTGCTGATCTTCAGCCGGTCGAACTCCACGACCAGTTCTTTGGTGGATGTGTTGACGACCATGACGCCGACTTGCAGTTGCTTCGGAAGGTCGGTCTTGAGTTGTTTCGCTTGGGTCCATTTCTCGCTATCTTGGCTGTAGGACGCGGTGACTACTTCGCCTTTCCGCTCGAGCCGCAGCCAGGTCGCCTTTCCGGCAAAGAACGACGCCCACGTCGGCCGCGGGTTCGATTCCTGAAAGACGCCGTCGCGAAAGTGTTCAATGAGCGGCGGGTAACAGGCGTAGTCGTTTGCCTCTGCCGCCCACCATCTGTTGCGCTCGAGGCGGATATAGTTTTTTTCATCCTGCCAGACTAACAGGCCGGCGCTGTTGAAGGGACGAGTCTGAGGCGCGGCCGATTCGTGACCGGGCTCGAAATCGCTCGTCACCTTCACTTCGATCACAAAGTCGCCTTCGACCGATTGCAGGATCCGCGGGGCGCTCAGGCCACCAACATCCTTGTTCAAGTCGTGCGTGCCACCGGGCACGCGAACCAGCAGTTTTTGACCGTCCGCCTTGACGCTGCAATCGCCCAGCAAATCGGTGACCGTCCCCCAACCTTTAATGGTCTGGACATTCTCCTCCCGGGCATTCACGCACGTGGCCAGCGAACAAGCCAACAAAGCCGCGCATACAACCCTCCGTGAATGGCTCATCATCGCCTCCGCTTTCAATTGCCGTTGGTTGACCGCATGCGCAACGTCGGCTGCGAGCATCGATAGCGCTGCGCAGACGCAGTGTAGCCCGTTTGCCTTCCGAGGGTCAACTGCGCTGGGCGCCGGACGGCGCTCGACATGCCCACCTTGCCAAGGCCCGGAGCGCCGCTGTACACTGCGGTATAGTCATCTGGCCGGAGGCAATCGCCATGAAGGACTATCGCGTCGCTTGGTTCGTCGGGGTGGTATGGATTCTCGTTGCGACCTCATCGTCTGCTGAGCCGAACGCCGCCCAGCCCGCAGATCCTTCGCTGTGGGTGGCGCGTGCAATCGTCTGGCTGCGAAAGGGTGACGACGACAAAGCTCTCGACGGCTTGAGCGAGGCCACTCGCCTCGACTCGAAAAACGCCTTCGCGTTTGCCAGCCGCGCCTCGCTGTATTACCGTCGGCAGCAGTATGACGCGGCATTGTCTGACGCCGACCGTGCCATTCTGCTGGCTCCGAAGCAGGAGTACGGCTTCACCGTCCGAGGGACGACGCGCTTGGCGCTGCAACAATTCGACAAGGCGTTAGGCGACCTTGATGAGGCCATTCGCCTCGGTGCGAGCGACGTGGCGACCATAGCGAACCGCGCGCTTGTCCACTTTTCAATGCGGCACTTGGACGCGGCAATCGCCGACTTGACGCAGGCAATCTCGATCAAGAGCGATGATCCCCGTCTTTATCAATTGCGGGCGGGAGCCTGGGAAATGAAGGGCGATCGAGCGAGCGCCATAATCGACCTGACCGAATACCTGCGGTTGCGCCCCGACGACGTAGACGCTTATTTCGTGCGCGCGTCGATCTTTGCCGAGGATGAGGAGTTCGAGAAAGCATTGAGTGACTTCGCAGAAATGATTCGTCTCGCTCCTGACAGCGCCATTGCCTACGCGGGCCGCGCCGGTTGCCGGTAGGGCATATCAGCGAACGCCAACGGATGCGTCGAACTCCCTCGGCGCTGATGTCAGGTCCCGGAAAGCGAGTCACTCGTCCGTCACGCAGCCTTCCGACGCGCTCTTGACGTTCTTGATGTACTTGTAAAGCGTGCCGCGGCTTGCCTTGTAGGGCGGAGCTTTCCAGCGAGCGCGGCGGGCGGTCAGCTCGGCGTCGCTGATTTCGACTTCCAGCAGGTTGCGGCCGGCGTCGATCACGATCCGGTCGCCGTTTTCGACCAGGGCGATCGGCCCGCCTTCCTGGGCCTCGGGCGTGACGTGCCCGACGATGAAGCCGTGCGATCCGCCGGAAAAACGCCCGTCGGTCAACAAGGCCACGTCTTTGCCCAGGCCGGCGCCCATGATGGCCGAGGTGGGTGTGAGCATTTCGGGCATGCCCGGCCCGCCCTTCGGGCCTTCGTAGCGGATAATCACCACGTCGCCCTTTTTGATCTCCTTGCGTTCCAGGGCCGCCAACATTTCTTCTTCGGAATCGAACACGTTGGCCACGCCGGCGAACCGCTCGCCCTCTTTGCCGGTGATCTTCGCCACCGCTCCGGCCGGCGCGAGATTGCCCTTGAGAATTTGAATATGCCCGCTCGGTTTGATCGGCTTTTCCAGCGTCTGCACGATCTCCTGCCCGGACGAAAGGCCCGGCAGGCCCGCCAGGTTCTGGGCGATCGTTTTGCCGGTGACGGTCGGGCAATCGCCGTCGAGCAGACCTTTCTCCAGCAAGTATTTCATCACGGCGGGCGTGCCGCCGACTTTATGAAGATCTTCCTGCACGAAGCGGCCGCTCGGCTTGAGATCGGCGAGGTAGGGCACGCGGTTGCTCACTTTCTGGAAGTCGTCGATCGCAAGCTCGACGCCCACGGCCCGCGCCATGGCGATCAGGTGCAGTACGGCGTTGGTCGAGCCGCCCACGGCCATCACCACGACCATCGCGTTCTCGAACGCCCGACGGGTCATGATGTCGCGCGGTTTGAGGTCGCGCTCCAGGCAAACACGAATCGCCTGGCCCGCGCGCACGCACTCGTCGAGTTTTTCCGGGTCTTCGGCGGGAATCGACGAGCTGTAGGGGAGCGACATGCCCATCGCTTCGATGGCGGAGGCCATGGTGTTGGCGGTATACATGCCGCCGCAGGCGCCGGCCCCCGGACAACTTTTGCGGACCACCTGCTCGCGCTCGTCGTCGCTGAGATTGCCGGCCAGATATTCGCCGTAGCATTGAAAGGCCGAAACGATGTCGAGCTTGTCGCCGTTGCGATGGCCGGGTTTGATGGTGCCGCCGTAGACCATCAGCGACGGGCGGTTCACGCGGCCCATGGCGATCAGGCAGCCGGGCATGTTCTTGTCGCAGCCGGGAATGGAGATATTGGCGTCGTACCACTGGGCGTGCATGACGGTCTCGATCGAGTCGGCGATCAGGTCGCGCGATTGCAGCGAGTAGCTCATGCCTTCGGTGCCCATCGAAATGCCGTCGCTGACGCCGATGGTATTGAACCGCATGCCCACCATGCCGGCCGCCTCGACGCCTTCCTTGACCTTGGCGGCGAGACCATTGAGGTGCATGTTGCAGGTGTTTCCCTCATACCACATGCTGGCGATGCCGACCTGGGCCTTCTCGAAGTCTTCCGGCTTGAGCCCGGTGCCATAGAGCATCGCCTGGCTGGCGCCCTGGCTTTTGACCTGCGTGATGCGGGAACTGTATTTGTTGAGATGGATGGGCATTTTGAATCAGTGGGGTCGGCCTGCCTGTCCTGCGATCGGGAATTTCTCAGTATACTTTGTGAGGACCGGGGCCGCACCTCGATCGCGTACTTTCATGGCAGCTGTGCAACACGAGCCCGATTCCGCACTCACGCAACCGGTTCGTTTCGGTCTGCCGTCCCTTCTCTTATTGCCGCTGTTCGTGAGTCCTATGTTCCTCTCTGCCGTTTTTGTCCGAGCCGAGCTTGAGCACGGCAAGCAGAGCGCATCGGCGTTTTTCAACTTGTTGGCATGCACGGTCATTTATGCCGCCATCTTTACCGCGCGCTCACGGCATCGTGTCTACCGGAGCGGTGGGCCCGGGCCTCGGCATGCCTTGCCCGCGGCGTGGACGGGCGCCTGGAACGGCGTGCTCTTCATGGCACAAGTGGTCGTGCCCTGGTTTATCGCCATGATCATCGCGCAGGCGCAGCGGTTTGATTGGTCCATCATCGACTACGTGCGCATGCAGTACTGGACGGTTCTAACCATGGCGGCGCACTTCGGCGGCACAATAGGTCTGTTCGGCGTCTTTCTGGGGGCGTTTGGCGGGAGCGTCGTCGGGCTGTGGTTTGAATGGCGATATCATCGCCGCGAAGCTCATGACGGTGCATTTTTTCAATGAGGAGCGGCGATGCGGATTGCCGGCAAACGGTTGAAACGAACGCGGCTGATTCAAGGCGGACGATTTGTCGTCGCGGTCGATGTGGAGATGGTCATCCCGCCTGACGATTCCTCCGAGCCGTGCTACGAAGCGGAAACGGTCGACTTGCTCAAAGAAGTGGCCGACCGCGCGGTGAAAGGAGACAAACGCTGGCTGCTCCAGCACGGCCGGGTTTATGAACTAGTCTCGGCTTGCTGAGCCATTCAGGTGGGGCCGTCCGTCGAGCACGGGCGGGTTTAATCGGCGACGTAGGGCAGCAAGGCCATGAAACGGGCCCGCTTGATGGCCTTGGCCACGGCGTGCTGGCTGGCGGCCGTGCAGCCGCTCTTGCGGCGGCTCAGCAGTTTGCCTTGCCGACTGGTGAGCTTGGTCAGCAACTCCAGGTCCTTGTAATCGACGTACATCGGCCGAGGACGAGCGCCGTCGACAAAAATCGGGTCCTTCTTTTTTTGACGCGGAGTGACCTTGGAGCGCTTCTTATTGCTGGTAGGTCGCTGACGGTTGAAATCGCCGTAGCTCATTGCGGTTCTTGCGTGACAGGTGGCGTGACGAACGTGCAACGCGACCCGCACAGGCTGCCGCCGAGAATCGCCTTCCCGGTCGGGGCCAAGCCCATGCCGATCACATCAGCGGCTCATCATACCGCTCTTTCCGCTGACAGTCAAAGGGTATCTACTTTTTGGCCGCTACTTCTTGGCTACCGTTTCGGTCGACGGCTTGCTCGCCGCGTAAGCGAGGCTCTTTAAGAACTTGCTCGCGGCGATGTACTCATTGGCGGAAAAGTCCTGAATCTCGGAGTGAAGTTTGTCGCTCAGGGCGGTGGCAGCGTGTTGAATGTCGCGGTAGTTCTGAGTTCCCAGGCCGGAACCGTGGGGATCGGTGGCCCATTGCGCGAACAGCCCTTCCAGCTTGGCACGCTCGTCGTTGAATTCCGGACGGGTCAAGAGTGCCGGCCAGTCGAGCACGCCGCGCGCCGGATCGAACTCGTTGGCCGAAAGCGGCGCCGGCAGCCGGGCTTGATTGAACGCCACAATCTCGTCCGGCGTGGCGTGCGGATGCTGCATCTCCCGCTCGGCCCGGTAGCTGGCGTTCATTCGCCGCATGTCGAAGTAAGTCTGGGTGCGCAGCTTCTGATTTTCGATCCAGTGTTGATAGGCCTGCTGATAACTTACCGCCGCTTGCCCCGTGTACATATTGAACATGCCGGCCGACCACGTCATCGCCGCCGCACCGAGCATGGCGCTGCCCAGCGGGGTCGTGCCAGCTCCGGCAAACCCCATTCCGCCGCCGTAACCGCCACCACCACGGCGATACGCCCGCACAGACGTTTGGGATCCCAGGACCAAAGCGACGGTCAACGCCACCATCACGAATTTCGATTTCATCAAGCACCTCACTGAGCACCACACTCTTGAATACCGTCAATCCAGCATAATCGACGCCGCGGTCGAAATACAGCGCTCCGGCCATAAGTTACAAAGAATTCAGGCGGCTCCCTCGTTCTTCACGGCTGCGTGTATTCCTTCAAAAACCCTTGGAACAGGATCAGGTGTTCCTCTTCGGCCCCCAATAGCTGAATGCAGAGGTCCTGCGTCACGTAGTCTTCGCCCTCGGTGGCCTTGATGATCTTGCGATACTGGGCGCAAGCGGCCTCTTCGGCGGCGATCACCGCCTTGATGACGCCCACCACGTCGGTGGTGTTCTCCGTGGGCTGCGTCTGGTTGCCGAGCTTCACCCGCAACGAGCCGGGCACCAGCCCGCCCACCTGCTTGATGCGGTTGCCAAGTTGGGTGGCGTGCCCCAGTTCTTGTGTGATGTCGGCCTGCAGCGACTTCTTGATCTCCTCGGCCCGCACGCCGTCGAGATTGATGCTGTTGGCCAGGTAATTCATGACGGTCTCCAGCTCCATGCTGTAGGCCGCCTGAAGCATTTCGATGACGTTTTGGTTGGCGGGCATCATTTCCTCCGTTGGTTCAGTTCGATCGACACGTCTTTGGCCTGCACCCGAATAGCAGCCGGCAACTCCGAGCCGCTCAATCTCTCCACCGCCTCGGCCAGCGGGGCCAGGTCGGCCGCGGGGTTCTTCTCGGCGAGATCCTTGGTTGCCCGCAGAGCGTTCACCACAATCAAATCGCGCTTGTAGTCCCGCGCCTCAGCCTGTTCTTCCTTTTCCAGCGACGATGTTTGCCGCTCGTCGAGCATCTCGGCCAGCACCTCGACGGCGCGGGTGTCGCCGTGCCGGGCCAACATGGTGGCCGCATTGTAGCGTACATCGGGGTAGCTATCGACCAGCATTCGCTCGAGGCGCTTCGTCGCTTCCGGCGTGTCGGCCGCGCCCAAGGCGAAAGCGGCGGTGGACCGCAACAAGGGCCGTTCGTCGCGCGAAGCCGCCAAAATTGCCGGCATCAGTCGCCGCTCGACCACGGTCTTGTCGTGCGGCGAGCCGTCCAGCCATACGGCCAGGGCTTTCATGGCGGCGAAACGCACCGCCGACTCCGCCGCGTCGCGCTCGGTGCCGGCCGCCTTCAACAACACGTCCAGCACCTCCGGACTATGAAACTCGCCCAGCAAGTGACACAAATAAATCCGCAACTCGATCGGATTCTTATCGAGGCTGCCCTCGTCGAGCTCTTTATTGAGAATGCCGGCCAGTTGCTCGGCCAGCCGGGCATCGTCTTTGAGCTTCGCGTTGCGCGGGTTGCGCAGCACGTCGGCCAGGTCGTGGGCCGCCTGCCAGCGGGCGTCGTTGTTCCGCCGCAAGGCATCGACGTAGGCCTCGGGATTGTTGTCGCGCTCCACAAGCCACTTGATGCCGCCGCCGAGGGCGAACATGATAACGACGATCAACGCCGGAATCACGAACAGTTGCACGATAAAACCGGCGTTGGGCGGTTCGACCGGCGGCAAGTGATCGTCGGGCGAAGCGGCGTCGATGGTTTCGTAGTTCGACATATCTCGTCAGATTAACGCCTTTGCGGTCCGTGCGACAGGCATCATGCGACGAATTGATCTAACGCTGCCGCTGGCCGAAGAGAACCTGGCGCTCGACGAAGCGCTGCTCGACGAGGCGGAGGCCGCCGGCGTGCCGTGCGAGTGTTTGCGGCTGTGGGAACCGTCGTCGCCGATGGTCGTGGTCGGCCGCTCGTCGCGGGTGGCCGTGGAGGTCCGCCAAGAACGGTGCCGCGCGCTGGGCATTCCCGTTTTGCGCCGCTCCAGTGGAGGCGGGGCCATCGTCACGGGCCCCGGCTGCCTGATGTATGCCGTGGTGCTCAGCCTGCAATCGCGGCCGGCGCTGCGGGCCATCGACTCGGCCCACCGGTTCGTGCTGGAGTCGATGGCCGCGGCGCTGCGACGGCAAGGGCTGGCCGTCGAGCATTCCGGCACGAGCGACCTGACGCTCGACAACCGCAAGTTTTCGGGCAACAGCCTGCGAGTGCGCCGCGAGCACCTGCTGTATCACGGAACGTTGCTCTACGACTTCGACGTGGACCTGATCGGCGCGTGCCTCGGCTCCCCTCCGCGCCAGCCCGAATACCGGGCCGGGCGAGAGCATCCGTCGTTCGTCACGAATCTGCCCCTCACTGCCGCCGTACTGCGACGCCTGGTTGCGGGCGCCTGGGGAGTTGACGAGGCCGAAACCGATTGGCCCCGAGAGCGCGTCGCCGAATTGGTGGCAGCGAAGTATTCTCGCCGCGAATGGAACTCTCGCTACTGAGTTGTGCGGTACGGCCAGACTCGCGGCACTGCATTCGACCGACGAAAAACACTCCGCCCGGCCGGGCCAATCCGCACCGAACGATCACGCGGCGGACGCGACGTGGGCATTGCGGCAGGCGACACGTTTGTCGCGTGCATGCCGTGCGCGGCGACCCATGAAAATCGCGGCGCACACGCCGCACGCGCAAGCGCGATCACCGCAAAAGCGTCGCGCGCGACGCTTTTGCAGCGGCGCGCCAATACAAAAGCGACACGCGCGCGTCGCTTTTCTAACGGCGCGCTCGGGCGCCTCGCGTGAAAAAATGTAAAGCTTCGCCGAACCCGTTCCCATTTCCACACTAACCCGAAGCGCAAGCGAGGTTTTGCCGCCTTTTTCACGTTCCTCGCTGGCGCTTCGGGTTGGTGTAGGGCGCCTGCGTACCGGGTTCGGCGAAGCTTTACGAAAAAATATCCGTAAGTGCTTTCAGGGACCTGTGTTGCGACGTTACCGGCTGATGCTCTTGGCGCCGATTTTCCGCGATTTCTGCACGGGACGCCTGTCGAACTACGTGCTCAGCTCGTCGCGGACCTTTTCCAGCAATTTCTTCGTGGCCCGAATCCCTTCCGGCTCGCTCAGCTTGCCGCCTTCATATTCGATGCCCAGGTAACCGTGATAGCCGGCCGCGACCACGATCTTCATCATCCGGCGGTAGTCGGTATGCGTTTCGTTGCCTTCGGCGTCGAAATCGCCCGACTTGGCGCTGACCGCCTTGGCGAACGGCATCAACTCCGTCACGCCCTGATAGCGGTCGTATTCTTTGCCTTCGCCCAGCATGAAGTTGCCGAAGTCGGGCAACGTGCCACACCGCTGCATGCCGACCTTCTGGATGACCGAACTGAGCCATTGGCCGTTCGACGACAGCCCCCCGTGGTTTTCGACGATCACGTTGATGCCGTGCGGCCCGGCGAATTCGGTCAACCGCCGCAGACCGTCGGCCGCGCGGTCGAGCTGCTCTTCGTAGTTGCCGCTGCTGGCGGCATTGACGCGAATCGAATGGCAGCCGAGAAACTTGGCCGCCTCGACCCAAGGATAATGGTTCTCGACCGCCTGCTTCCGCTTGGCCTCGTCGGCGTCGCCCAAATGGCCTTCCTCGTCGATCATGATCAGCAGCGTCTTGACGCCGATATCGGCCGCCCGGAGTTTCAGCTCGGTCAGATACTCCTTGTCTTTGGCCTTGTCTTTGAAGAACTGGTTGACGTATTCGATGGCCTCGATGCCGTAATCGTTCTTGGCGGTCTTGGCGAAATCGAGATTGTCGAGCTGGCCCGATCGCAGCGTGCGGTGCAACGACCACTCGGCCAGCGAAATCTTGTAGAGCGGAGTGGTGGCGTCGAGCGCGTGGGCCGTGCTTTCCGCCAACGAGTAGGCGCCCAGCCCGGCGGCGGAAAGGGCCGAAGCCCTGCGAAGAAACTGGCGGCGGTGGATGGTGGTTGTCATGGCGATCACTTCTTGGCTCCGCTTAGGTCGGTGTCGAAGACGCGCACCTTGGCCCACGTGTCTTTGTTTTCGTCGATGAATTTGAGGTGCTGGGGGGCGTCCTGATAAGCGTCGTGGCTGGCGCGGTCTTTGAAAACGACGTGCAGGCCGACGTCCCAATCGCGGTCGTTCACCGACCGGTTCAGGTCCGAGACGGTGCCGGCGGCATAGAACACCGTGCCCGGATGGTCCGAAAGGTACTTGTCGCAGGCCGCGACCAGCTTGCGGCGGTTCGTTTCGTTTGGTTCCTTGAGCGAGAAATAGACGTTGTGAGCGAGCATGGTGTTGGTTCCTTCGGCGTTAGCGGCATAAGCGGTCGACCGTTGGACACTGGCGGCGATACCGATGCCTGCGATGCAAGCGGCGGCGACGGCCAGGCCCAACCAGGTTTTGTTCGTGCGAGCGTTCAACATGGCATCTCCAAGTCGGTGGTTGCGGGGACGATGACATTGTGGTTCGGGAAGGCCGGCGTGGCAAGCGGCGGGAAGGGTTCAGGGTTCAGGGTTCAGGGTTCAGGGTTCAGGAAATTGCAAATTGCAAATTGCCCAATGCCCTGAACCCTGAACCCTCTTCTCATCCCTCATCCGGTGCCCGGAACCACGGAGTGAGCGTTGGTTCAGAGGGGCAGATTTCGTCGGGCTTGAAATACAACTCGATCTCGCGGGCGGCGGCGTCCGGGCCGTCGGAGGCGTGGACCAGGTTCATCTGGCGGCTGGAACTGAAGTCGCCGCGGATGGTACCGGCCGCGGCCTTCAAACCGCTGGTGGCGCCGAGCATCTCCCGGACCACGCGGATGGCCTCCAGCCCTTCGACGATCGCGGCCACCACCGGGCCGCCGGTGATGAACTTCTCCAACGCCGGATAAAACGGCTTCGAGACGTGCTCGGCGTAGTGCCGCTTTGCCAGGTCGGGTGTGATCCGGATCAGCTTCATGGCGATCAGGTTCAGCCCCTTGTCTTCGAATCGCGCGAGGATGCGTCCGACCAGCCGCCGTTCGACGCAGTCGGGTTTGAGCAGAATTAACGTCCGTTCCATTGGGCCTTGTCTCCAGTGGCTTCCAGAAAGGCCCCAATTTAGGCTAAAACCGCGGTGGTCTCAAGCAAGAGACCGGAGAAGCCGTTTGAAGTTCCGCAAAATCGGGATAAAATATGGGCATGGTGAATCATCGAAAACAGGAGCGGGACATGGAAGCGTCAGCTATTCTTCGAGCCGAGGACATCGCCCCGGCTGCTCGCGAGTGGGTGGCGAGCGTCTTGCATGTCGATCTCTGTGACGGTGACCAATTGACGCTGGCCCTTCGTCGCGCCGCAGACGATGAGCGCGCAACGCGACGGGCCATTGTCAGGAAGCGACTGCTCACGCTGCTGGCGAAGATGGACGAAAAGACCCGTGATGTGCCTGACGAGGGGATGGACAATGCCATCGAAGAGGCGATGCAGTTTGTCCGCCCTTCGTCCGGTGCGTGATGCGGGCCACCTGCGACACAAACATTTTGGCGCGTGCGGCAGTACGTCCGGCAGGGCCTGCGCGGGCCGTATTCGTCGAGCTCCTTTCTGACGAGCATGAACTTATCCTTTCGGAGCACATTGTGACGGAACTGGTTCGCGTCTTGCAATACGAACGCGTCCGGGCCCAGGCGCGACTGACGGACGCCGAGATCGACTCCTTTGTCAACGATCTTCGCGAACTGGCGGTACTTGTGACCCTGCCCGATTCCGTACCCGCCGTCGCGAGCGACCCGGACGACAATATGGTCGTCGCCACTGCCGTCACCGGCGGCGCCGACGTAATCTGCACTCGCGACCGGCACATACGGCATCCGGTCGTGCAGGCGTATTGTGCCACGTTTGGTATTCGTGTGCTTACCGAAGTTGAGTTGTTGAACGAACTGCGGGGCGGTCAGGCAAGCAAGTGACCCTATGAGTACCATCGCTCGCTTTTCGCTTCAGGAATACGATCGACTGATCGCCAGCGGCGTGTTCGACTTTCCCCAGCGGCGGCACGTCGAGCTCATTCGCGGAGAACTGCGAGAAATGACACCGCCCGGACCATCACACGAAGACGCCGTCGATTTCCTCACCAAATGGAGCGTACTTTCGACGGCCGGCGAGAAGGTCCGCATCCGGGTGCAAAACTCGATCGGCATCGCGCCGTTGGCCAGCGCGCCGGAACCCGACATCGCGTGGGTGCGGGAGAAGAAGGGCTATAAAAAAGCCCGTCCGGCCAAGGGCGATGTGCTGTTGCTGATCGAGGTCTCGGACAGCAGTCTCGACGACGACCGTGGCACGAAGGCAAAACTCTACGCGACCGCCGGGATCAAAGATTACTGGATCGTCAATCTACAGGACCATTGCGTCGAAGTTCGCCGCGATCCGTGGCGAGGCCGCTACCGCGCCCTGCAGACCTTCACAGCGGGCGAAGAGGTTCGTCCGCTGGTGCTGCCCAAGATTGCGCTTTCCGTCTCCGAGTTGTTCAGTTCGTGACCGTTGCCAACCCGCGCCGCTCCTTCTATCATGCTAGCCTACGCACCACCGATCGTGTTTTGCGAGCGAACGGGCGTCTGGGCCGCGGCTTGGCGGCGCGTCTGGTCGAGACGCGCCTTGCGTGGCAAATCGGCGCCGCGGATCGTCGAAACCCGCGGCGCCAGCGAGTGCCGCGAGCGGATTGCCGCTAACCGGGCGGCGTTCGTCGTGGCGGAGATCGCCTCGACCAACGCCGAGGCGACCCTCGATTTGCTGTTCGATTTGAGTTTCGCCTTTCCCGGCGTGGCGAGCGCTGTGGTGGCCGAGCGGGCGATGTCGGGCTACGGACCGCTTGCCCGCGAGTTGGGAGCGCTGGCCTTCGTCGTGTCGCCGCTGGAACTGGAAGACGTTTGTGATCTCGCCGAGCGGCACCTCAAGCAAGCCGCTCGCGAACCCGCCGACGTGTGTCAAAGAATCTGGAACGAACTGCCGTGGGCTTGACTGGCGACAACGGGAGGATGGCCTTCCTAGGCCGTCACTGGAGAAACCGAAAGCGATGTCTGACGAAATCACCGAAGCCTTGACCGGCCTGAAAGACCCTGAAACCGGCCGCGGCGTCACGCAGCAAGGGCAAGTGCGCGACGTGACTCGTGAGGGCGACCGGCTGTCGCTCACGCTGGCCCTGTCGACTCATTCGGCGCCGCTCTGGAAACGCACCCAAGACGAATGCGTCGAGCTGCTTCGCGGTCGTTTCCCGTCGCTGAAAGAGATCGACGTGCGGTTGGCCGTCCATCCGCGTCCACCGCAAAAGCTGGGCGAGATCGGGCTGACCGCCAAGACGGTGATCGCCGTGGGGTCGGGCAAAGGGGGCGTGGGCAAAAGCACCCTGGCCGCCAGCCTGGCTTACGGCCTGAAGCGGGCCGGGTCGGTCGTGGGACTGCTGGACGCCGACGTCTACGGACCCAGCATTCCGCACCTGGTGGGCGTCAACCAGCGGCCGGAAATCGTCGACAAAAAGATCAAGCCGATCGAGGCGGCCGGCATGAAGGTCATGTCGATGGGCTTTCTGGTGCCGCCGGGCGAGGCCGTGGTGTGGCGCGGGCCGATGCTGCACGGCGCCATCACGCAGTTCCTGCGCGACACCGCCTGGGGCGATCTCGACTATTTGATTATCGACATGCCGCCGGGCACCGGCGACATCGCGCTCACGCTCTCGCAACTGTTGCCGCTGACGGGCGCGGTGGTGGTTTGCACTCCGCAAGACGTGGCCCTGCTGGACGCCGTGAAAGCGATCGCCATGTTCCGCAAGGTGAACATCCCGGTGCTGGGCATGATCGAAAACATGAGCTATTTTCTTTGCCCGAATTGTGGTCAGCGGTACGACATCTTTGGCAGCGGCGGGGCGCGCAAGCGGGCGGCGGATTTGGAGATCCCGTTTTTGGGCGAAGTGCCGATCAACATTCAGATTCGCGTGAACGGCGACGCCGGGCAGCTTGCCGACAATTACACTGCCGCGGCGGGCGCCGAGTTTTTCGAGGCGATCTGCTTCAATCTTGCCAAGAACCTGGCCGACACCCACCGCGCCGCCCCGCCGCTGCCGAAGCTCAGTATTTTGTGAGCGGCGCGATGTCGCCGTTCTCTTTGACGGCGAGATGCCAGACGTTGCCGTTGAGATAGTTGACGTCGACGATGGCTGCCGTGGCGGCCTCGTCGTCTTGTTCCTCATCACGGCGCGGATTTTGGCGGACCTGATAGGTGGCCTGCGTCGGATCTTTGCCCAAACCTCGCATATAAGTCTGGGCGATCTGCACGTATTCGGCTTCTTGCTGCTCGCGGTCGGGCGCGACGTTGGTCGGGGTCAACGAAGACGTCGGCGTGGGCGGCAGCGGCGCGCCGTTGATACAGCCTGCCGCCGAAGCGATCAAAAGCCAGGCAAAACGGTTCATCGAGCATTCCGTCGCGGGCAAGAATTCCGCCGGGATTGTAGCGGAGGCCGGCGCGGTCTGGAACGTCAAACGCGTTGTAGCCCGCTTGCTCCGCAAGCGGAACGGCCTCGCACCTGTTCAACGTTTTCCGTTCGTGAAAGCGGTCCCTGGTGTCGACGGCGATCCGCTTGCGGAGCAAGCGGGCTACTCCACCCGGCTGATCGCCTCGCCATTGGCAAAACGCGTAGTCAACCGCTCGCCGGGCGAGAGCATCGCCGCGTCGCGAATGAGCAAGCCGTCGCTGATCCGCTGCGTGACGCTGTAGCCACGCCCAAGCACCGCCAGGGGGCTGAGCGATTCCAGGTGGGCGGCCGCGGCGTCGAGCTGGCGACGCGCGGCGCGACTGCGCCCGCGCATGGCACGCGCCGAGCGCGACGACAACTCGTCGAGCCGGCGCTGGCGGTCATGCACCGCGTCGAACGGCTTGCGGAAAGCGCGCCGCCCGACGAGCCACTCCAGCCGCGCCCGCGAGGCAGCCGCGCGGCGACGCAGGGCCATCAGCAACCGCTGCTGTTTCTGGAACATCGCCGCGCGGATTTCGTCGGCGGCGGGCACGACCAATTCGGCCGCCTCGCTGGGCGTAAGCGCTCGCACGTCGGCCACCAGGTCGGCCAGCGTGACGTCGATCTCGTGCCCGACCGCGGAGACGACCGGAATGCGTGAAGCGTGGATCGCGCGGACGACCGGCTCTTCATTGAAGGCCCACAGGTCTTCCAGGCTGCCTCCGCCGCGGCCCACGACCAGGCAATCGACCGGCTCGCTGAGGCGATTGACCAGCCCGATGGCGGCGGCGATCTCGCGCGCGGCGCCGTCGCCCTGCACCCGCGTGGGAACCACCAGCACGTCGACGCCTTGCCAGCGCCGCCTGAGCACCTCCAAAAAATCGCGGATGGCCGCGCCCGTCGGGCTGGTGACGAACGCCACCCGCCGCGGAAATCGTGGCAAGGGCCGCTTGCGGGCAGGGTCGAACAGTCCTTCGGCGGCCAGCCGTTCTTTCAGCTTTCGCAGCGCCAGTTCGAGGGCGCCGATGCCCTTCGGCTCGATCTCGCGGACTACGAGTTGATAGCTGCCGCGGGGAGCGTAGACATCGAGATCGCCCTGGCAGACCACTTCCAGGCCGTCTTCCAGCTCGAACTTCAGCCGCAGGGCCGCGGTGCGCCACACGACGGCGCGGATTTGTGCCCGATCGTCCTTGAGCGTGAAATAGCAATGGCCCGATTGCGGGCGCGAGAAGTTGGAGATCTCGCCGCCCACCCAGACCGATTGGAACTGGCCTTCCAGCAGGTCCTTGATCTGCGAGGTGAGCTCGGAGACGGACCAGACGCGGTCGGTTTGGGCGTTGGGGAAAAGGTTCGGGTTCATCGATTGAGAGCTGCGCCGGTCGCCTTGGTTCTCGGAGTAGGTATTGTAAGCAGTGCGAGTGGTCCGCGGCCATGCCGCCCGCTTGCCGGGCGGTTGCTGACGTTGGTTTCTAGAGAACGCGCCGCGTGGCGCGGGCATGCCGCCCGCTTGCCGGGCGGTTGCTGACGTTGGTTTCTAGAGAACGCGCCGCCTCGCGCGGGCATGCCGCCCGCTTGCCGGGCGGTCGTTGACGTTGGTTTCTAGAGAACGCGCCGCGTCGCGCGGCATGCCGCCCGCTTGCCGGGCGGTCGTTGACGTTGGCCTCTAGGGATGGCGTCCGTCTGGTTCCCCTAGAAACGAACGTGAGGCTCCGCCCGGCAAGCGGGCGGCCTCTTAGCGATCGGCCGCTGTGCCCCACTAGAAACCAACGTGAAACTCCGCCCGGCGAGCGGGCGGCCTCTTTCCGGGGCGACGGCGCGCGGTAAGCTGTTTACGTCACAAATGAGGAAACCGTCCATGCTTCCCGCGGCCGACTATTCCGTCGATGAGATGAAGTTCGCGTATGCGTATCATGCTTACCTGCACTGGCAAACCTATCGCAAGCGCGCCAGCAGTTGCCTCGCGAATCTCGACCGCGAAACCGCGAATAGCTTCGCTGCACGGCATTCGATCCACATCCTCGACTGCCAATCGAACAGTCAGGGTGTACGGCTATTGGTCAGCTTGAGGCCAGGCGACGCCATCTCGGCCGCCGCCAGCAAGCTCAAAGGGCAGGCCGCGAAATGGCTCCGCGAGAAGTCGGGCGAGCGGTTTGCCCGCGGCTATTTCGCCTGTACCGCGGGCAAGAGCCCGGCCGACAAGGTCGACCAATACCTTTCGTCGCAGGGACAGCATCACGGATATTTGCGGCACGCCCGGCCGCCGATCTTCGTGGCGACTTTCGCGGTTGATCCCCCCGACGAGCAGCGATTGCAGCCGCCGAACGCCTACGCGCTGGTACGGTTTCACTTTGTGCTCGTTACGTGGCACAGGCATGGGATTTTCGGAGACGCTTCCGGGGCCGAGATCACTCGCTTGTGGAGGTCGATGGAGCAAGCGAACCGGTTCGCGTTGTGCAAGGTGTCGTTTGTTGCCGACCATGTGCATCTGGCGGTGCGCGTGCATCCGATGGTCGCGCCTGGAACGCTCATTGTGGCGTTGATGAATGCGGCACAGACGCTCATCTGGGGCAAGTTTGCTTCGGATGCAATTCAGGCGAGGGTCGAGCGGCTTTGGCAGCCCTCAGCCTACGTTGGCAGCTTTGGTGAGTTTGCAACCGGTCAACTACAGGCATATTTGCGGCGCTGCGCGGAGGAATGAATACTTAGAGACGCGGTAGCCGCATGCGGCCCGCTTGTCGGGCGGCGGCTGACGTTGGTCTCTAGAGAACGTGCCGTGTGGCGCGAGGCATGCCGCCCGCTTGCCGGGCGGTCGTTGACGTTGGTCTCTGGAGAAGGTGCCGTGCTGCGCGAGGCATGCCGCCCGCTTGCCGGGCGGTGGCTGACGTTGGTCTCTAGAGAACGTGCCGCGTGGCGCGAGGCATGCCGCCCGCTTGCCGGGCGGCGGCTGACGTTGGTCTCCAGAGAACGTGCCGCGTGGCGCGAGGCATGCCGCCCGCTTGCCGGGCGGTGGCTGACGTTGGTCTCTAGAGAACGTGCCGCGTGGCGCGAGGCATGCCGCCCGCTTGCCGGGCGGTCGTTGACGTTGGCCTCTAGGGATGGCGTCCGTCCGGTTCCCCTAGAAAGGAACGTGAGGCTCCGCCCGACAAACGGGCGGCATCACCGCGCTCCCTCGCTGCGGCTCTCTAGAAACGAGCGTGGAGCTCCGCGCGGCAAGCGGGCGGCATCGTCGCGGTCTTCGCGCTGTCCATCTGGAAACGTGCGTGAAGCTCCGCCGGACAAGCCAGCGGCGTCGTCCTGAGCGCAACAAGGATGTGCCCACGTCGTCGCCCCGATTTTGAATTCGCGCGGACGATTGGGCACTAACAAAAATGCTGCATGCTCGCGATCTGCGAGCATGCAGCAAATAAACCCTTAGCGGTGCGAGAGACGATCCTAGCGGATCAGCGATTCATCGACGGGTCTGTTTCGCAGGCCAGGTACTGTGGCTGTGCCGTAATTATGCATCCCGCTTGGATAATAATACGCTGCGTTCGCAGAAGTTCCGTTAACTTGGTCCAGCGTTGTGGCGTTCGGCATACCGGGCGTATTGCACCATTGCCCCCACGGAGTCATGAGCAGGCAAAAAACGGTGTAATCGATGTCCTGACTCATAAACTGCACGTTTCCTCCGCAAAACGCCACGTTCACGCCCGTCGGATGATTGCTGGATGGGTGCATAAAGTACTGACTACTAACGGGACCGCCGGTGTCCAACGCGTTGATCGGAGCGTTGATCTTCATCGCCTGCATGGGCTTTTGGTCAGGCCAGAACACAAAGCCGTTCGTGGATTCCAGGCCGGCATAGGTAGTAAAAACTGAGGTGCCAATGCCTGACTGAGTAGTGCCCCACGTACCGGATAAATTGCTAACGCCGCTAGGCCCGGTCTGGAATGTCAGCGCTGGGGCACCGGCTGCCGAAGCGGGCGTCGCGAACGGAACATTGTTGTTCTCCGACATCATTAACGTCAGGTTGGAGCCATCGTGAATGGTAATATAGTCCTGGCTCTGGTTGACCAGGGGCGGCGCGTTCATCACCGTCCCGGCAACCGGCGCAGTACCCGGGGCAGGCGTCGGCGCATCGGTGGATCCAGGCTGGAACGGTGGGAAGCGATTGAAGAACACGCCGTTTGCCTGAAAATCAGCAGAATATGTACTACCGCCGCCCGCCACCGCTACGTCAACCATCCCCGTGTTCACGACATACACGCACGGCGTGTTGCCTGTCGTGGAAGGCGGCGGCGTGCTGGGGCAGTTCAGCAGTTGCATGTAGATCTGCGGTGGATACGCCGGTGGACCAGCAGTCGATCCGCCCGCGCCGGTCCACTGGGACTGATCGCGCCAGACATTGTAGATGTCGGTGCGTTCCAGGTACGGGAGGGTGGGCACGATCCAGCTAACCGGCAGCACTGAGTTCGCGGTGCTCGCGCTGCTAGCTTGCAGCGAGAGCGTATCACAGTAGCCGGGATAGTAGCCCTTGGACGACACGAAATTCTGCACCCCCAGGACAAGGTTATGCATATTGCTGCGGCAGGTGTTGCTGCGGGCGGCCTCGCGTGCTTGCTGCACGGCGGGCAACAACAGACCGATCAGCATGCCGATGATGCTGATCACCACAAGTAGCTCCACGAGCGTAAACGCCCCACGACGACGCAAACCTGATTTTCCACGTGCCATAGCTAGATCGCTCCCGTTCCTGGCTTCCTGAAGAGCCTGATTTAGAGGTGCCCGATGTTTGTAGACTGGCCGACCATGATTCTACCAAGATGCCGCTGGAAAAGCCAAGCGCGGCGGGCAAAAAATGTTGCCCGGCTTGGCTTTCCGGCACCCCGGCGCGAGTTGGCCGTGCCAGGCCAAAGGCACTTGCCCGGAATCAATTTGCCTCTGGCCCGGCACGGTCGCGATTCTTGTAGCAGTCCGTGTGCCAAACGCGAGCGGTTTGATTTCTTCGGCGATTCTGACGTTTTTGTGAGCCTCGCCGTCGGCTCGTGTTCTCAATCTGGGACGAGTGAGACGCGGCCGTAGCCCGCTTGCTCCGCAAGCGGAGGGGCGGAGCCGAAGGGAAAGGTCTTTCGGAGCAGGAAAGCGTCAGCAAGGGGAAGGCCGTTCCGCTCGCGGAGCGAGCGGGCTACGTAGCCCGCTTGCTCCGCAAGCGGAGGGGCGCTGGCAGCATGCAACGCCCTCGCGAACGGAAAAACGTCGAACAGGTTGAACGCCCCTCCGCTCGCGGAGCGAGCGGGCTACCGAGCGCCATCGAATCGGTAAAGCAGGTATTCGCCCTCGCGCAAGCCCGCCTTTTGCGGATTGCTGGCAATGTACCGCCGCAACCGCTCAAACTGGTCCGGGCTGCGGACGATATGATCGAAACTCTCGACCTGCCAAAAACGCCCTCTTCGCCCCAGCTTTTTGTTGATCTCACCGGCCGTGTATCGTTTCCAAGAACGACACTGAGCCTTGATCTTGATCCCAGGAACCAGCCCTACCAGCAAGTGGACATGGTTCGGCATGACGATGAAGTCGCCCAGCCGATAGCGCTCGGCGTCGAAAAAATGAAGGCTGTCCGCCACGGACTTGGCCAAATCGGGCTGGCGCAGGACGCACTCCCCGTGACAGTCGTCGAGATGCCGATGGTATTCGCGCGATATGGTCTCGTGGAACTGCCGCTGAAAGCGTTCCGGCAGTTGAGCGAGCCGGTCTTCCCAGTCCTCGCGGTCGGGATTGATATGGTGCCGACTGAGCCAATCGCGACGCCGTTGGTGCCACTGCCGCAGCACATCGGCGGGCATCGAATCCGCGGTCCTGAAGGTGACGAAATAGGTTTTGCCCGGTTGGTCCCAATGCGGCAGATGTTGCTGCGTGATCTCCAGATCGTCGTCAAGATCGAAGTATTCGAACGGTGCAACCATGAAGGTAACGCGGGGTTCGAAGGAAGGCCCCGAAAGCAGGCAAGCTGCATTTTCTGTTCTGGGCCAAGGCAAATCAAGATGCGCAATGCATCGTCGAACGCTTTTTCGAGGGAAGGCCGTTCCGCTCGCGGAGCGAGCGGGCTACGCAGCCCGCTTGCTCCGCAAGCGGAAGGACGCTGACGCCAGGGAAGGCCTTCACGAAGGTAAAAGGTTAAACAGGTGGAAGGCCGTTCCGCTCGCGGAGCGAGCGGGCTACGTAGCCCGCTTGCTCCGCAAGCGGAGGGCGCTGACACCATGCAACGCTTCCCCGAACGGAAAACGTTGAACAGGTGGAAGCGGAGTCCCGACGCCTCGCCGCGAGGTTGCCCTATGCGGGGCGAAGACCTATGATGCTCGAAACGGCGGCCCTGGCCGCCGCTGACGACCTAATCTCCCGCACGGCAAGACGTTGATACAATTCGATCTTCTGCACTGGCTAGGCTTCGGCGTCCTCGTCACCGTCCTGCTCGTTCTCGATCTGGGGGTCTTCCACCGTCACTCGCGCGACACCTCGCTGCGCGAGGCCGCCCTCTCGACAGTCATCTGGTGCTGCCTGGCACTGGCCTTCGCTGTCTACGTGTTTTTTGCCGCCGGACAGCAAAACGCGCTCGATTTTCTGCAGGGCTATCTCGTCGAATGGTCGCTGTCGATGGACAACGTCTTTGTCTTCGCGGTGATCTTCACGTATTTTCGCGTGCCTAAGAAGTACCAGTACCGGGTTCTGTTCTGGGGAATTATCGGGGCGGTGGTTCTGCGGCTGGTCTTTATCCTGGCGGGCGCCGCTCTCATCGCCCGCTTTCATTGGATACTCTACGTTCTGGCGGTGTTTTTGATCTACACCGGGATCAAGCTTTGTTTCCATGACGACGAGTTCGACCCGGAGGCCAGCCTGGTCATTCGCCTTTCGCGGCGGTTTTTCCGCGTGTCGCGTGAGGATCACGGTCAGCAGTTTTTCGTGCGCGAGAACGGCCTGCTTTGCATGACACCGCTGTTCCTCGTGTTGCTGGTGATCGACTTCGTCGACGTGGCCTTCGCCCTGGACAGCGTGCCGCTGATTTTGCTCATCACCCAAGACACGTTTATCGTCTTCACCTCGAACATTTTCGCCATCCTCGGCCTGCGAGCGCTCTACTTTCTGTTGGCCGGCGCGATGGACCTGTTCCGCTATCTGCGGTTCGGACTGGCGGCGATTCTGGTCTTTGTCGGGCTCAAAATGCTGGTCGAAGAGTTTCTGCTCGACGGCGCGAAGATTCCGGCCTGGGCCAACCTGATAGTCATCGTCTCTTTTCTGACGATCGCCATCGCCGCGTCGATGATTGCCTCACGGCGCGAGACGCGAAACGCTCGGCACCCTAAGCCCCAGATCGATCTCGGTGGCAGCGACGCCATTGAAGACCCCAGGGGCGACGCTGACGGTAGGGAGGCCATCGGCGAAATGCACGCGGAAAATCAGAAGCGCGTGGATCGAACATGAGCCGAGCCCTGATTACCGGTGGAGCGGGCTTCATCGGCAGCCATCTGGCCGAAGCGCTCGTCGCCCGCGGCGCTCGGGTGACCGTGGTCGATGACGAATCGACCGGCGACGCCGACAATCTGGCCGCCATCCGCCGGCACCCGAACTTTGCGTACTTCAAGGGGAGCGTGGCCGATCGCCCGCTCGTGGTGCGGCTGGTGGCCGAAGCCGACGAAGTTTATCACCTGGCGGCGGCGGTCGGCGTGCAGCTCATCGCCAGCAATCCGATTCGCACGATTGAGACCAACGTTTACCCCACCGAACTGCTGCTGGCCGAGTTGCGCCGCCGGCAAGAGGCGGGCCACACGGTCAAGCTGTTTCTGGCCAGCACCAGCGAGGTGTATGGCAAGAACCCCAAGCCCCGCTGGACGGAAGACGACGACCTGGTGTTCGGGCCGACGACGCGTGCCCGCTGGTCGTACGGCGTATCGAAGGCGATCGACGAGTTTCTGGCCCTGGCGTATTGGCGGCAGTACGAATTGCCCGTCGTCGTGGGCCGCTTCTTCAACGTGGTCGGTCCGCGGCAGACCGGCAGCTACGGCATGGTGTTGCCGCGGTTCGTCGATGCCGCGCTCGCCGGCCGCCCGCCCACGGTCCACGACGACGGCCAGCAGGTGCGGTGCTTCGGGCACGTGGCCGACGTGGTCGGGGCCGTGCTCGATCTGATGCAGACGCCGGCGGCCCTGGGCCGCGTGTTCAACATCGGCAGCGACCAGCCGGTGTCGATCCTGGAGCTGGCCCGGCGGGTGATCGCCATCGTACACCCCAGCTTGTCGGTCGAATTCCAGAGTTATGCGGAAGCCTATTCGCCCGACTTCGAAGACGTCCGCAGCCGCGTGCCCGACCTGGGCCGGTTGCGCGAAACGATCGACTATCGCCCGCGGTTCTCGCTCGACGACGTGATTCGCGAGGTGGTGGCCTGGAAACGGGCCATGAGCGACTGACCCGAACAGAGAAGAGGAACCCGTAGCTTCCCTGCCCGGTCCTGGTATATACTTCACGCGGCCGAGAAAGAGACATTTTTCCGCGAGCAAAAGCGGTGGCTGGGGCAGAGCTTGGGCAGATAGCGGCTGGCG
>DATLUO010000027.1 GCA_035533075.1 Pirellulales bacterium
TGATCAACAACCTCAACCCTCATCGAACCGCCACCGTTGACGTTTTTCGCGCTTGCAAAAAACGACCGCTTGCGGTGCGGAGATGGGGGGCCGTCAATTGCTTAACTACTGCCTCTTGACCAAGCTAGAAAAGGGTGGGACTGGCCTGCGCAAAACCGATGGCTGGGGGGCGGTTAAGTTATGCGAGTTTTGTTCCGGATCGTGTTTGCCACCAGCTAAAGCTGGTGGCAGACCGTCGAAGCCCGGCTGAAGCCGGCTCGTGGACACATCCGCGCCAGGTTTCGCGCAACGTCGGATTCCGGAACAAAATCAGATCGCAACATCCCATTCAAAAAACCTTCCACCATCGGGAAGCCGTTGGGCATTAGGCATCGCTCGACGATCGCGCCTAACTCTTGACGCCTCGTACGGTCAAGCCTTCTGCAAATCCCTCATCAGCGGTTCAAGATACGCCACCGTGCTCTCCATGCTCCGCAACTCCAGGTAGTCGTCTTCAGGGATCTGCACGCGATAACGCTTCCGCAGCTCCATCACGATGTCGAGAAAATCCATGCTGTCCAGCTCGAGCTGCTCGCGAAACGGCACATCGTCTTTCAATTGGCTCAGGTCTTCGTCGGGTGCGATGTTCGACAAAATGTCGAGAACGGCCTTACGAATATCGACGGTGGTCATAGAGCGGGGATTGGGATTGGGGTTCGGGGATTGGGCGTCAGACCTTGCTGACGATCAACACGGAATTGATGCCCAGCATGCCGAACGAGTTGTTGAGGATCGTCCGCGCACGCGGCAGCTCGCGCGGTTCGTTGATGACGAGACCGTCGAGGGTACAGTCAGGATCGAGCTCGTCGACGTTGATGGTGGGGTGGCAAACATGGTCGTCGAAGGCGGGCAAGTTGCCGGCGAGCTCTAACGCCCCGGCCGCTCCCATCGCATGGCCGATGTAGCTTTTGGCGTTGTTGAACGACGTGCGGCCGGAGGCATGGAACACGCGCCGCAGGGCCTGGCATTCCTGGGCGTCGCCCGAGGTGGTGCCCGTGGCGTGGGTGCTGACGATATCGATCTCGTCGGGCGACAGCTTGGCGCGTCGCAGGGCGCGGTCGAGGCATTCGGCCTGGCGCTGCGGATTGGGCAGCACGAAGTCGCTGGCGTCGCTGTTCATATTATAGCCGGCAATCTCGCCGTAAATCTTCGCTCCGCGGGCGCGGGCGTCGCTGTAGCGTTCGAGCACATACATGCAGCCGCCTTCGGCCACGACGATGCCGTTGCGCTGGACGTCGAAGGGACGCGAGGCTTTGGTGGGATCGTCGTGCGAGGCGAGCGCTCCCTGGCTTTTGAAGCTGGCGAAGATGCCGAAGGTGCGAATGCTTTCCGAAACCCCGCCGGCCAGCGCCAGATCGACCTCGCCCAGCCGCAGCATTTGCACGCCTTGAATCAGCCCGGCGTTGCCGGCGGCGCAGGCCGCCCCGATGGTGTAGTGCGGGCCGGTGATGCCGAGGTTGAGCGAGATTTCGCCCGCCGGATTGTTGGCGACGGTGCGCGGATTGTGGTGGTGCGACCAGAACTTGGTGTCGTAGTCGAAGCCTTTCAGCTCGAAGATTTCGTTTTCGGTCTCGACGTTGCCGTGTTCCGTGACGCCGATATAGATGCCGACCTGGGCCTTGTCGATGTTCGGCCAGTCGAGGCCGGAGTCGGCGATGGCTTCGTTGGCGCAGTAGATCGCGACGCTGCCGGCGCGTGTCCCGCGCCGCAGGTCTTTTTTCTTCTGGTACTTCAGCTCATCGAAGGTGCAGACCCCGGCCAACGTCTGCCCGACATAGCGGATCTCATAAGGGCGCACGCCGCTGCGGCGCGCCAAGAGCGCCTCGCGGAACTCCGCGAGCGTATTGCCGTTGGGCGCGGTGAGACCGATGCCGGTGATGACGATGCGGTGGTGGTCGGGCGGGCCGGCGACCATCGGTGCTCTGTTCCTGTTTGCTCGAAAGGCGGTAAACCTTGAAGCTACCGGTCAAGCCGTCGCTTGGCAAGGCGTCCGCGGGCCGGTGTTCCCTTGACCTTGCCGCTGTTCGACGCCACCATGTAGGCGTTGCGTCCGACTCACATAGAAAGCAAGTTCGGAGAATCAAGGATGGCGTTGGGCTTGACGGTGCTGGCCAGCGGCAGTTCGGGCAACGCCGCGCTCGTCGAAGCCGACGGCTGCAGCCTGCTGATCGACGCGGGCTTGGGGCCGCGGCAGATGGCCACGCGGCTGGCGACGGTCGGCGTCTCCTGGCCGCGCATCCAGGCCGTGTTGCTCACGCACACGCACGGCGACCACTGGAACGACCGCGTGTTCGCCCATCTCCTGCGATTGCGGACCGCGGTCTGGTGCCATGCGGAACATCTGGCCGTGCTGCGGCAATACTGTTCCTGCTTTGGCGCCATGCACCGCGCTCGGCTGTTTCGCACCTACGAAGGCGACAAGGAGTTCGCGATTACGGGCCTGGTGCGCTGCCGGCCGTTGAGCCTCCGTCACGACAGCGGCGCGACCTTCGGGTTCCGTTTCGAGGGCGCTGCCAGTCTCTTCAATGCCGGCTGGGCGTTGGGCTACGTGGCCGATCTCGGCTGCTGGGATGAGTCGTTGGCCGACTCCCTGACCGACGTCGACGTGCTGGCGCTCGAATTCAATCACGATGTCGCGCTGCAACGCTCAAGCGGTCGCTCGCAGTCTCTCATCGACCGGGTTCTGGGCGACGATGGGCACCTCTCGAACGAGCAGGCCGCGGCGCTCGTCTTGGCCGTCGGACGCCGCTCGTCTCCTGGCAAGCTGCATCGGCTGGTGCAGCTTCACCTTAGCCGGCAGTGCAATCGTCCGGAACTTGCTCGCCTGGCTGCGCGACGAGCGGTCGATACCCTCGACGCCGATACGGCAATACATACCGCCGAACAGGACTCGGCCAGCGAGCGGTTGCCCTTGCTGGCCGGCGGGCAGACAGTCAGCGCAGCTTAATATCTATGCCACGCGGGATGTTTAACGTAAGGTGGGACCAGCGAGCTTGCGAGCGCTGGCCCACCGTAGGGCGACGTCCGTCGCGGTGGGCCGGCGCTCGCAAGCTCGCTGGTCCCACCCTACGACCGATCGTGAATATGAGCAACAGCATCACACGCGACGGACTTCAGGCCTGGCTCAAGGCGACCATCGTATCGCTGTTTGCCGAGCGTGTGGCCGCCGCCGCAGACCAGCCGGCCATCCACTTTCGCGCCGCCGGCGCTTGGCGAACGCTGAACTGGCGCGAGGTGTCCGACGACGTGCGTCGTACCGCCGCCGTGCTGGCCAGCGTCGGCGTGCGGCCGGGCGATCGCGTGGCACAGTTCTCGCCCAACCGCTACGAATGGATCGTGGCCGACCTGGCCATTCAGCTCGCGCGTGCGGTACACGTGCCCGTTCACGCTTCGTTGGCGCCGGCACAAGTCGCGTATCAGGTCGCCGATTGCGGCGCCAAGGTGGTGCTGCTGGCCGGACCCGATCAGGCCGCCGGTTTGTTGACCTACTACACCGAGCATCGCGAGCAGCGGCCGGTAAGTGCGAGGTTCGTCTCCTACGATCCTTGTCCGGACGCCGGCGACGACATTGCCTGCTTGCGAGACCTGATGCTTCACACCGATGCGTCGCTGGCCGATCGGCTATTCGACGAAGCCCGCCGGCAGATGTCGCCCGACGATCTGGCGACGATTCTCTACACGTCGGGCACGACGGGCGAACCGAAGGGCGTCATGCTAAGTCAGCGAAACCTGGCGACGAACGCCCTGGGCACCTTGGCGGCCTTCGGCACCCAGAGCGACGACCTGCGGCTGGCGTGGCTGCCGATGAGCCATATTTTTGCCCGCACCTGCGACGTTTACACCTGGCTGGCGGGCGGCGGCCAACTGGCGCTGGCCGAGGGCCCCGACACGGTGACGCCCTTCTGCCGCGAACTGCACCCCACGCTCGTCAACGGCGTGCCGTACTTCTTCGAGAAGGTGCAACGCTACCTGCTCGACAACGGCCTGGCCGATCGGCCGGGGGTGTTGCCCGCGACGTTCGGCGGGCGGTTGCGGGCGGCTTGTTCGGGCGGTGCTCCGCTACCCGACCATGTGGCACGCTTCTACAACGACCGCGGCGTGTTGCTTGGGCAAGGTTATGGCCTGACGGAGAGTTCGCCGGTGATTACGGCCTGCACGCCAAGCGCGATGAAGCTTGGCACCGCGGGCCGGCCCATTCCCGGCGTCGAGGTCAAGATTGCCGCCGACGGCGAGATTCTCTCACGCGGCCCGCACGTGATGCTCGGCTATTGGAACCAGCCCGCCGCCACGGCCGAAGCCCTGCGCGACGGTTGGCTGCACACGGGCGACTTGGGCGAGATCGACGCCGAGGGCTATCTCAAGATCACCGGGCGAAAGAAGGAGCTGATCGTGACGGCGGCCGGCAAGAAGGCGGTGCCGAACCATCTTGAGTCGCTGCTGAAGGCCGATCCGCTCATCGAACAGGCGGTGGTCATCGGCGACGGCCGCAGCTTTTTGACCGCCTTGATCGTGCCCAACCGGGAGGCATTGGCGGCGGAACTGGAGCGGATGGGCAAGACGGTTCCGCTGGATCAAGTGACGCATGATCCGCAGGTGCGCGAGATCTATGCACGACGTGTCCGCGAGCGGCTTTCGTCGGTGTCGCAATACGAGCAGATCGGCCAGTTCGCCTTGCTCGACCGGCCGTTATCGATCGAGCGCGGCGAGCTGACGCTGACGCTCAAGCTGCGTCGCGAGGCGATCTACAGCAATTTCGCCGACGTGATCGAGGCCATGTATTCGACTCAGTCGAGGTAGCCCAGATCGCGGAGCCGGGCTTCGACGCTCCGCTGATCGGCGTCGGTGATGCCGGCAAGCTGCAGCTCGCGCGGCTCGGCCCGCGGCTTGGGCGAAGTTCGCCGCGCGCCGCCGGAAAGCAGGTCGGACAGCGCCTGGCCGCTCATGTGCCCGGGGACGCGGAGGCCCAGCATCTGCAAGAGGGTGGGCGCCACGTCGCGCAGCTCGGCGGGCCGATAGGCGCCGGCCGCGACGCGCGGAGCGTGCAGCAGCAGCACGCCCTCCAAGCGGTGCGTGGCCGCCATCGCCGGATCGGTCCGCAAGAGTTGCGGCGGAGCATCGAACTTGTGCCGCGTGTGAAAGCCCGCCGCGGGAATCGCCACCACGTCCGGCCAAAGCTTTTCGACCGGATCGATGCCGTACCGCTCGGCCGTGCCAAACACTTCGACGAACAGCGGCTCGCCGGTCTGCGGATGCGCGGCCGTCTCGAAGGCCTGAATTACGTCGACCAACGCCCGCTCGCGCTGGGCGGCGGTCTTCAGCGGCCCGCTGGCAAAACGCTCGCGGGTGTTCAAATAGATCAGGCCGCCGAGGTTGCCGTGCAGGGCCAGCGCCGTGCTGCGCCGCCAGTCGATGGGCAACAAGGTGCCGAGCGGCCGCGTGAGCTGGGCCGTGCTCCAGCCGGGGTTGAAGCGGCGATAGAGGAATTTCCGCAGCCGCCAGACGCCGTGCCGCAGATAATAGGAGGCCGCCGGACCACCGCGCGGCCAGCACAGCAAACCTGCCCGTGACAGGATTTCGGCCAGCGTGATCTTGCCGCGAAACGGGCCGAAGCCATGATCGCTGACGGCCACCACCGCCGCGTCGCGCCGCGCGGCCAGCTCCATCAGCTCGCCCAGGCAATCGTCGAGTGCCCGCAGCGCTTGCTGGGCTTTCGACATCCAGAGCTCGGCGGTCGAGCCTTGGCGCGGATCGAGCCACTGCCAGCAGCGGTGTTGCAGGGAATCGAGCACCTGAAGCTGCACGAACATGAGCTGCCAATCGGTCATCCGGTCGGCCACCGCGGCGGCCGTGGCCTGTCCGCGAAAGATCGACGCCGTCTCGTCGATGCCCTGTGAAAGCTCTTCGAAGGTTCTCGGCTTGTTGCGCCAGACGGTTCCCAGGTCGAAGCGCGCCCCGGTCGCTCGAAGCTCTCGGGCGAATTCGGGATAGGGGGCCAACGCGGCGTCGATCGAAGGGCTGTCGAGCCCGCCCACGACGATGCCCCGCACCGAAGACGGCGCGGGAAACGTCATGGGCAAGTTGAGCGAAACCACCTCGCCGCCGGCCGCCGAGACCGCATCGAACAGCGTGGGCCGGCCGATGCGCCCGGCATGGTTGAGCAGCACCCTGCGGTGACGATGGTCGAGATAGCGGTAGTCGAGGATGCCGTGCTCGTGCGGTTCGCAACCGGTCTGGAAGGTGGTCCAGGCGACCGGCGTGATGTAGGGCCGGGTGGAGTTGACGACCGCGCGGGCCGAGGTGGCCATCAAACGGGCCAGGTTCGGCATGCGGCCCGACTCGGCCCACGGCACGAGCAGGTCGAAGGTAGCGCCATCCAGGCCGATCACGAGCAATCGTCCGCTTCGGCTCACCGGGTTCATCACGCTTTCCTCTTTTTGCACTTCAGGGTTCAGCTCAAATCAATCCGCGAGCCGCTGTGTTCATCGGCGTGGGCCATTTCGAGCAATTCGTGCCGCCAGTCATAGCCCTTGGGCAGGTCGAGCACGAACTCGATCTGAAAGTAGTCGCGGCGGCGTACGTGCTCCGAGCGGTTGATGAACCAACTCGCGGCCCACCGCTTGAATCGCCGTTGCCAAGCTTCGTTGCGCGCGGCGACCGCGGCCCACTGCTGCATCCGTTGCACGAATTGGCCCGCTCCGCGCACGAACTGCGCCGGCACGGGCCGCTTGACGGCCACTCCAAACACCGTGTGAGGAAACCGCGCGCTCCCCTGCCAGCCGACCAGCGTGGCATCCAGCGGCGCCAAGAGCCGCGTCAGGCAGCTCGGCGTCAGCCGCCAGTAGTCGCTGGGATGATCGTGGATCTGAAAATCGAGCGGCGCCGCGATCAACATGATGCCGCCGGGCGCCAGCACGCGGACCATTTCTTCGGTGGCGCGGCGGGCCTCGAACACGTGCTCCAGCGTTTCGACGCAGACGATCGTTTGGGCCGAATCGTCGGCCAGCGAGAGAGCGGCCAGGTCTTCGACGCGGTTCACGCCGGGGCCGGGCCGCAGGTCGCAGCCGATGTACTGCTGGCCGGGAAAGAGCGGCCGCAGGTTGGCCAGCTCTTCCTGTCCCTCGACCAGATAGGAGCCGAACTCGTAGATCGGCCCGCGCAAGGCCAGAGCTTCGGCGGCCAGCTCGACGAACGCGCGGACGTTATCGCGCATAGCTTTGCACTCCTAATTGCTGAAACCGATCGGGTCGCCAACGATGAATCACCACGTGGTGCTTGTCGCCCCCGTCCGCCGAGAAACGGGCCACCGCCTCGCCGGCCTGCGCCATCAGCAGCCGCAAGGTCTCGCTGCGCCGGCTGGGCAGTTCCAACTCGGCTTGCTCGACCACGACGTAGGCCAGCGACGGATCGGCGAACGCGGCCTGGGCGGCCTCGTAGCGATAGGTCTTGCGGCCCGTGTAGAGGGCGGTCCAACCGCGGCTGTCGAGCACGGCCTGCGAGGGCTGAGCGTTGTGGACCAACCAGCTCGCCGCTTGCCGGTGGCCAGCACGGCTGGCGTGCAGCGTCGCCAGGCAATCGGGCGCGCAGGCGACGAGTACGATCGTGGCGGCCAACGAAGTGGTCACGGCCGGAAGCAAATGCTGCCTGAAAACCGTCTTGCCGTTCGTGGGGCGGCCTTCCCAGGCCGTCGCTTGGTCCAGACGGCCTGG
>DATLUO010000028.1 GCA_035533075.1 Pirellulales bacterium
GGCCTCGGTCCGCGCGGGTTTCACCGCACGAATGTCGTTCTGCACGTGGCCAATACGGTGTTGCTGTTTTGGGCCGTGCGGTTGATGACCGGCGCCGCGCTGCGTAGCGCCTGGGTGGCGGCGTTTTTCGCGCTGCACCCCTTGCACGTCGAATCGGTGGCCTGGGTGGCGGGGCGCAAAGACGTACTCAGCACGTTCTTCCTGTTCCTCTGCCTCCTCGCCTGGCTGGCTTACGTTCGCCGACCTGCCGTTTGGAAATATGCGTTGTCGGTCGTCCTGTTCGCTTTGAGTTTGATGGCCAAGGCGATGGGCGTCACCCTGCCGCTGGTTTTGCTGCTACTCGATTTCTGGCCGCTCGCGCGCTGGCCGGGTGCGGCAGCGGACCGCGAAGAGCGGATCAGAAACGCCATTTCGCTGGTGATCGAAAAGCTCCCGTTCTTTTTGCTGAGCGCGGCGATGACGGCCCTGGGGGTGTTTGCCCAAGCACATGGAGGCGCCATGGTCTATGGCCGCTCGTTGCCCGTGGCCAGTCGCATATTGCTGGTTCCCGTCAACTACCTGACCTACCTCGGCCAGATGTTTTGGCCTGTCGACCTGGCAGTTCTTTATCCGCATCCTGGCGCGGATTTGCCGTGGTGGAAACCGTTGTCTGCTCTGGCGGCGCTGGCGCTGATCACGCTGCTGGTACTGCGGCGAGGCGGCGGTCGGCCTTACCTGCCTGTCGGCTGGCTTTGGTTTTTGATCGCGCTGTTGCCGGTGATCGGGCTGGTGCAGATCGGCTGCCAGGCCACGGCCGATCGCTACATGTATCTGCCGATGGTCGGGTTGTTGATCGCGTTCTGCTGGGCGCTCGACGATCTGGCCGGCGAGCGCGGTTGGCGGCCCGCGGCGCTCGGCCTGACGCTGGCGATCTGTCTTTTGAGCTGCGCGGCACTGACCACGCGCCAGATCGCCGTTTGGCATGACACCGTGACGCTGTGGAAAAATGATCTGAAGGCCACCGGACCGAACGAGGTGGCGTGCGAACAATATGGGATGGCGCTGGCGGGCGAAGGCAGAGCAGCCGAGGCCGAGTCCCAGTTCCGCCAAGCGCTTCAGTTCGCCCCAACCGCGTTCGGGCCGAACGCCAAACTCGGCGTCGCGCTGGTGCGCCAACGCCGATTTGCGGAAGCCGCTCCGTACCTGCTCGCCGCGCTTCGGGCGCGGCCCAAGCATCCTGAATTGCTCGAGAGACTCGGCATGGTCGAAGAAACGCAAGGGCACCTCGACGCGGCAATCGGCTATTACGAGCGCGCGGCGCAACTCGCCCCCAACGCCCCGCGCCTTCGCGAACGTCTCGAGCGCGTGCGCGAACGGCTGGCCGAGCAGCGGGCCGCCGACGGACCGAAATCATAAGATTTGCCTCGGACCCTATTCTCGACAGGCGCGGCCGCCGTGCGCGGAACATCATGTCGGTTAGCTGGATATCATTGATATGAGCAGGGTTATGGATCGTGCGTAAGGTGCGGCAAGCGAGCTTGCGAGCGCCGGCCCACCTTACCGTTTTTACTCAACCCACATGAGTTTCAATGGGTTCCATTTAATCCCGCGGAATTAGGGGCATTTAACCCTCGCATCTAATCGACCTCCACCGTCGAAGGACGCCGCCGCGTGGGCGACCCGACGCTCGTTTCGCAGACTTCGACGGAGAGTCCGGCGGGCGGCAAGCCGGCACGGAGCCGGAAAGTGCGGTGGTTCCACTTGGCCCGAATCTTGGCGCAGCAAGCGGCGATCTCCGCCGGCGTCGGTGGGGGCGAGGTTCGTTTGTCTGACGGTTCTTCCATGCGACTCACCTTGATTACCGAAGGAAGCTGCCCGCGGACCGTTCCTCCCGCGGGCTTGCCAATCTAGCTTGGCCAAATGAGCGGCGCATGAGCACGCGCCTAGAACTCAATGAGTTTTTCGGGACGATTCGCTACCGTGGACTCAATGTCGTCTTTCGCTTCGCGAAAGGCGACAATGCATGCTCACGTGGCGGCGCGCCGGGACTCGGCGCGCCGCTTTGGCTTGCCGGCTGTTTTCTGGACACCCGGCGCCTCCGGCCGCGCGGGCTTGCTGGTGATGACGCCGGTGAGCAACACGCCGCCGATAAAGCCGACGGCGAGCACGGTCCAAAAGGCGGCCGGGTTGTCGCGAATGCCCAGCCCGTGCTCCAGGTTCATGCCGAAGATCGCGCTCAGCGTGGCGATGGGAAAGAAAATCGCCGCCAGCAAGTTGAGCCGATGGGCCGCGACGGCCATTTCGTAGCCCCGTTGCGCCTGCTCTTCGCTGCGGAGGGCCACGGTGAAGTCGAGGCCGTTCTTCGCGTCGCCGTAGATCAGCTCGGCCGCCCGTTCGATTTCGCCCGCCTGGTCGCGCAACGAGACGATTTCGCGGTCGTCGGGCATCAACTCGCGCGCTCGTTGCAAGGCCGCGTGCAGATGCCGTGCGGCGCGGTACAAAGGCGCAACCGCCTGCAAGACGCCGAAATAGTCGTCGGCGCTGGCGGCCGCGTCGAGCCGGTCGGCCAGCAACGTGGCCGCGTCGGAATACTCGGCCAGGTGCCAGACCTCGTCGCCCAAGACCAATGCCTCTTCCAGTGTATCTCGCCCCATAAGATCTAAGATCATCGGATCTGTAACGGCAACCGTCTCGGTTCGCGCGTCGGCGTACTCGGCCACTCGATTGCCGCGAGATATCAGTCCCAGGGCCTGCGTTACGAGCACGCCGACGGCAACCGTCGAAGAGTACCAATATCACACGAACTACGCCGATACCTCGCTGCCCAGCGGCAAAGAGCACGATTTCCGTCAAATCGCGTTGAAAGCGGCCGGGCCACGCGGCGCAAGTCCTTGTGTAGAAACTGTTTCGGTCGGAATCGCTGCCGAAACAAACGGGGGGATTTCGTTGCGCTCCGCCGCGCGCGGCGGACGACCATAAAACTCGCCGCCGCGCGCGGTGGGACGCGATGCCCCGTGCGTTCGGGCGGCAGGCGCGGAGGCGACACGCGTGTCGCCTCGACCGCACGAGAGAAGGCGGATCGAACCGAGCCATAAGCGGCGCCACGGCACTCACCCCGGCCCTCTTCCCGCGGGAGTGGGGCAAAAGCGTCGCGCGCGACGCTTTTGCCGGCGCCTGGTACCTTGCGCCGGGAGGCGCCGATGCGACACGCGTGTCGCGTCCAGCGGACGCGAGAAGGCGGATCCAGCCAAGCCGTAGGCGGCGCCACGGCCCCAGCCCTCCTCTTGTGGGCCAGGAAAAGCGTCGCGCGCGACGCTTTTGCCGGCGCGAGCGTGCCATGCGGCGGCAGGCACCGACGCGACACGCGTGTCGCGTTGACGGGACCGCGTGCCGTCGGCCAGAATTCTCACGAATCCTGCTTGTCCGGTGCCAGTTCAATCAGGAAAGAAAGCCCCCCCGGCGGCGCTGCTAGCGGCCAAAATCGAAATGGCAAAGCGCCCGTTGATAGTCTTCCGGAGTGTTCAGGTTGCGCAGCGTGGCCAGCGTCGGGTCGACGCCGCGCAGCTCTTCGGCCGTCACGATGCGCGTCTTCACCGCGTCTACCAAAGATGCGGGCCCCCGGCCTAAAGCCAACAGGCGATCGACCTCCGCACAGACGGCGCTCACGCGGTACAGCGCGGCCAGCGGATGGTGGAAGCCGTCCACAAAGGGAATCGCCAGATCGTGCTCGCCGATCAGCTCGGCCAGGCGCGTGATCCAGCGCGGCTGCAAGTACGGCACATCGGTCGCCGTGGCGTAGGCCAGGTCCACGTGTCCGGAGAGAGCCGAGAAACCGGCGGCAAGTCCCGCCAGCGGTCCGCGACCCTCGACGCGATCGCAAACAATCGACACGCTCGCGGGTATTGTCGGCAGCGGCTGATGTGGGGCCGCGACCACGGTCACCCGCTCGGCGACCGTCCCGACCAGCCGCACGACCCGCTGGAGCATCTTCTCCGGTCCAAATTCGAGCCAGGCTTTTGGCCGGCCCATGCGGCGACTTTGACCGCCACAGAGAACTATCGCGCCGATGGTTGTCATGGCAAGTAGCTGCTGTTCCGCTTGCGGAGCAAGCGGGCTACGTAGCCCGCTTGCTCCGCAAGCGGAACAGCGTTCCCTTCCTTAAAAGTCATCCTCACCGCGCCGGCAAAGACGCGGTTGCCGCGTCGTCGCCGCTGCTGACGACGATCTGCGAATGCGCCCGGCTCCAGGCATCGAGTGTGGCCCGATCGACGAGCACCTCCGCCAAGCCCAACCACCTGAGCTGCGACAAGCGGCCCAAGGGTTTCAGCGCCGCCGCCGTCAACTTTGTGCCGCTCAGATCGAGCGACCGAAGCTGCGCCAGTCGCGACAACGACCCGATGCCCGCATCCGTGACGCGCGTTTCGCCGAGATCGAGGTCCTGCAGATCCGTCTCTTCAGCGACCAGCGCAAGTGTGGCATCGCCGATTTGAGTGCCGTGCAGGTCGAGGTATTTCAGCCGCCGCAGCCGCGTAAGACATGACAATCCGCGGTCGGTCACGCGCGTGTTGCGCAGCACCAGCGTTTCTAGGTCGGGAAACTCCTCCAGCCAGGCCAAATCGTCGTCTCCCACATCGCGGTCGCCGAAGTCGACCAGTGCGACTTCAACCAGCAGACCTTGCAGAAACTCGTGACGCTCGAGCTGATGATCGGGTTGCGGCAACGCTTCGTCGCGATAGCGGACCGCGGCACCGCGCTCGCGCAACGCGAGCACCGCCCGGTGCTTCCCTCGGGCGGAGCGAATGAGAAGCCCCAGCGGACCACCCGCCACGACCACCAGCGCCACCAGCAGCCAGCAGGAAAGGCGGATCCAGCGGCGGCGGCGCTCTCGCAATTTGCTTTGACCATCCATGGTGAAACCAGGCGGGGATAAAACGACTTACCTGCGCGTGCCCTTCCTCCCAGCCTACCGCCGATGGCGTTTTTGCTCAATCAGGTGGTACGGCCGCGACGCTATCGCCAGCCGGTCAAATTCTCCGTCAGGTAAAGGAGCAGACCGAACTGAAACACGCTGACCGCGGCCGTCACGGGCATTGCCAGCCGCGGCCGGTTGCGATACAGGCTGGCCAGCACGCTCAGCACCGCCAGCGTCCCGCTCGTCTTCACCCTTAGAAAAATCGAGCTATCGTCGGGGGCAAGGTCGATGAAATACTGACACGCCGGGTTGCGTTCCATCTGGTCCAGGCTGTCCCAGTACTTCACGGCCAGCCAGGCGTCGTAGGCCGAGACCAGGCCGACGAACAGCCACATCGACAAGAATCCAGTTTGCATGCGTCGCCACCACAGCAGCGAGACCGCGTGCGGCCCGACTTGCACCTCTTCGCACATCATCCTCTCTCCTTGTTCCGGCCCCATCGCTCCGTGTTGGCCGAGCATCCTAACCCGCCCGTGTGAGCCGGACATGAACGTCCCACGATATTTCGGCGATTGAGCAATTTGGATGCCGGCGCCCGCAGCAAACAGTGCAACCCAAGGTTGAGCAACGTGTTAGGACGAAGCGGGGGAAGAAGCGGAACGCTACGCAAGCAGGGAACTGCCGCGTTTGCGGGCAACAAAGGGCGGCCGACTGCACAGAGAGTGCGCTTGACGGCGTAGCGTAAGCGCCCTCGCTTGCGGGCCGGAAGCGCAAGCGGGGACGCTTACGTTACGGCGTCGAGTATGATCAACGAGGAACCGCTTGTGCCGCGGCTTCGATGCAGATCGCCTTGCGCGCCTTGTAGGCGCCCGGCCGCGCGTGGAATTTGGCCACGCCTTCCACTTCCACCAGCAGCGGCGCGCGAACGTCTTTTTCGGTCGTGATAATGTCGCCCACGCGGAGACCAATCAGGTCCGTGGTCGAGAGCCGCGTGTGCGCAAGCTGCACGCTCAGCTCGATCAGCGATCCTTGCAGGTTGCGGCTGATTTGCTGGATGCTTTCGGGCGTGGCCTCCCGGCGACCGTAAGCCACCCAACTATTCGATGAAAGCTTGTTGCTGATCCGTTCCAGAGAGTTGAAGGGGATGCAGAGGTTCATCATGCCCCGCACGTCGCCCACCGTCAGCTCGAAGCTGATCAGCACGACGACTTCGTTGGGCGGCACGATCTGCACCAACTGCGGGTTGCTTTCGACGCGGACCACCGCCAGATCAAGATTCAGCACGTTTTCCCAGGCGCGGCGCAGCTCTTCCAAAAACAGGTCGGTAATCCGCCGGACCAGCCGCAACTCGATCTCCGTCAGCGGCCGCCGTGCCAGCGGGCCGCTCTCGCGTCCGCCGCCCAACAATCGGTCGATGATCGGATACAGGATCGACGGATTGATGTCGAGAATCAGGTTCCCTTCCAGCGGGTCGGCCTTGAGCAAGTTGAAGCAGGTCGGATTCTCAAGACTGAAAACGAATTCGCTGTAGGTAAGCTGATCGACGCTGGTCAGCTTCACTTCGACGATCGAGCGCAGCAGGGCCGAGAGTGCCGCGCCGAAGTTGCGGCCGAACCCTTCGTGCAGCGTCTGCAGGGCGCGCATCTGGTCTTTGCCGACGCGTTCGGGACGCTTGAAATCATAGGGCGTCACCTTGTCGCGGCCGCGCAGCGACGTCGGCATGGGCGGCGGGGCCGCGGCGGACGCCCGCGCCGGCGCGGATGCCGTCGACGCCGCGGCTCCGCCATCCACGGCGCTCAGCAGACTCTCGACTTCCGCCTGACTTAAAACGTCTCCCGGCATGGCTGCATCCTATTCTCTCACTTGCCCGTTCCCGTAGACGACATACTTGTAGCTCGTCAATTCCTTGACGCCGCAGGGGCCGCGCGCGTGCAGCTTGTCGGTGCTGATGCCGATCTCCGCGCCGAGGCCGAACTGCCCGCCGTCGTTGAACCGCGTGCTGGCATTCACGATCACGGCCGAACTGTCGACGCGGGCCACGAACTCGCGGGCCGCGGCCAGGTCGGAGGTGACGATCGCCTCGGTGTGCTGCGATCCGAAGCGGTCGATGTGCCGCACGGCTTCGTCGAGTGAATCGACGATCTTGACCGACATGGTCGGGCCCAGGTATTCGGCCGCAAAGTCCTCGTCGCCGGCGGCAAGGGCGCCGGGCAGCAGCTCCCGCGCTCGCTCATCGGCCCGCAACTCGATTCCCCGCTCCGCCAGCGCTTGGCCGATGCGCGGCAAGAACGCGTGCGCCACCTCGGAATGCACCACGAGCGACTCCGCCGCGTTGCAGACACCCATCCGCTGACACTTGGCATTGACGGTGATCCGCTCGGCCATGTCGAGATCGGCGGATGCATCGACATAGACGTGGCAGTTGCCGGTGAAATGCTTGATGACCGGCATCTTGGCTTCGGCGGCCACGCGGCGAATCAGCCCTTCGCCGCCGCGCGGGATGGCCACCGTAATGTATTTGTCCAATGCCAAAAAGTGCCCGACGGCTTCGCGGTCGGCCGTCGTCACGAGCTGTACGGCGTCGGCGGGCAGTCCCGCGGCGACGGCGGCCTCGACCAGCAACTCCGCGATGGCCCGATTGGAATGGGCCGCTTCTTTTCCGCCGCGAAGGATGACCGCGTTGCCGCTCTTGACGCAGATCGCCGCGGCGTCGGCCGTCACGTTGGGACGCGATTCATAGATGAAAAACACGACCCCCAGGGGCACGCGCACCTTCAGCACTTCGAGCCCGTTGGGCCGGACCGACGAATCGATCACCTCGCCGATCGGCTCCGGCAGCGCGGCGACTTCTTCCAAGCCCGCGGCCATCGACTCGATCACCTTCGGGGTGAGCCACAAGCGATTGATCTGCGCCGCAGTGAGGCCAAAGTCGGGGGCGGCCGCCAGATCGAGCTCGTTGGCCTCCATCAGTTCCGCCGCGCGCGACCGCAACAGCGCCGCTCCGCGCCTGAGAAAATCGTTCTTTGGACCGGCGCCCGCACGGGCCAAATCGGCCGCCGCATTGTGGGCCCGCATCGCCACGTCGACACAGTACTCATGCAGGCTGGTTTCTAATTCAGCGACAGCCACAACGTCTAAGTCCTTGGCAGGTATGCGGTTATCTTGTTCCACTCCGGTCGGCGATTCCGCCGGCGGTTCCACCTTCAAAGTATCGTTCAATCCGGGGTGGGCGTCAATTCCGGTAGGGGCCGTCTCGCTTTCCAAAAAACCGTCGTCGCCGGCTTGCCGGGCGGCGCTCAGGGCGGTTTCCCAGTCGCCGGAGAGCAGAGCACACACGGCGAGCAATTTGACTGATTCGCTGCGGGGGTCGAGACGCTGGCAAACACGGGCATGCGCCAGCGCGGCCGGGAGGTCGCCGGCGCGAAGCGCCGACAGGCAACGCGCGCGATGGACGCCGTAAGTCTGCACCGCCTCCTGGACGAGTCGCAAGTCGCACTTGCAACGCCGGCAGACTTCACCCAGTTCCTGCGCGGCGCGGCACGTCGGACAACGGAAGACATCTTCGAGAACCGCGCTCAATAACTCACCCATCTCTACTAACCTGTCGTAGGGTGGGACCAGCGAGCCCAACACGATTTTGGATTTTGGATTTTGGATTCCGACCAATCCAAAATCGAAAATCCAAAATCCAAAATCGTGGTGGGCCGGCGCTCGCAAGCTCGCTGGTCCCACCCTACCCGTCGTTTTTAGTTGCCTTGCAGATAGAACACCAAATCTTCCACTTCCGCGCAAATCCGGGTGATGTCGTCCAGCGACCGCCGCGAAACCGCCGCCCGCAGGTCCATGACGAGCGCCTTCAGTTCGTCGGCGTCTTCTTCGTTGGCGCCCTGCTCGGCCCGGCCCGACTTGGCAATCAACGTCTCGGCTTGTTCGATCGCTTCCCGCAGCGCGGGGTCTTCTATTTCGACCGGTGCGGCGGTCACGTCGAGGTACGATTCGCCCGCTTCTGGCCGGGCGGACGTTCCAAACAACGCATCCAGCCGTTCCAAGGCATCGACGCTCTCTCGCTGCCGAAAACGCTCCGTCATATTGTCGATCACCACCTGCTTCGCCAGGCCCGTGGCGCGCTCCGTCGCCGTCACTCGCAGGATGCCGTTCAGGTCGAGCTCCATCCGCACCAGGATCTCGTTCGGCGAAGGAACCTTGGCCAGTCCCTGAACCATCATCTCGCCCACCCGCTCATTGAAGCGTGTATCGCCGTCTTCGCCCTGAAAGACGCGGATGCGGGCTTCCGTCTGATAATCATAGTTGGTCGAGTAAATCTCGGTGCGGACGGCGGGCAACGGCGTGTTGCGCTCGATGATGGGCGAAAAACAGTAAGGCGACATGAAGCCTTCGATTTGGCCGAGCGCCTCGATGCCCAAGGTCCGTGGAGTGATGTCGACCAGCACCGGGCCGACATCGATGCCGGCGATCAGCCCGGCCTGCACCGCCGCGCCCATCGCCACCGCCAGGTCGGGCTCGATTTCGGCGTGGACCGGACGGCCCAAGCGGGTCTGCAGCATCTGATGCACCAGCGGCGTGCGCGTGGCACCGCCCACCAGCAGCACTTTGCGAATCTGCTCGGCTTGCAGCCGGGCGTCGGTGAGCGCGTCGTCGACACACTTCAGCGTTTTGGCCAGCAGCGGCTCGATCAGCCCCTCGTATTCCTCGCGCGTGACCTCCACGCGCAGGTTCAATGGCACGCCCGACTTCTCGGCGATGAACGCTTCCTCGACGGTCACCACCGGCTCGAAGGAGAGCCGCTTCTTGGCTTCTTCAACGGCGTTGAGCAGCCGCGAGCGGGCCACCGGCGACTCGCGCAGGTCGATGCCGTGCTCGCTTCGAAAGCGGTCGCAGACGAAATCCAACAGCCGCTGGTCGAAGTCGTCGCCGCCGAGCTGCGTGTCGCCGTGGCTGGAAAGTATCTCGACCACGCCTTGCTCGACCTGGGCGATCGAGACGTCGAACGTTCCGCCGCCCAAATCGTAAACCAGCAGCCGCTCCATCTCGGCGGGGTGCGGATCGTAGGTCAGGACGGCGGCCGTCGGCTCGTTGATGATCCGCATCACCTCCAGCCCGGCCAACTCGCCCGCCAGCCGCGTGGCGTCGCGCTGCACTTCGGTGAAAAACGCCGGCACCGTGATGACCGCCTTCGTCACCGTCTGTCCCAGCACTTTTTCCGCCCGTTGTTTCAGCGTCCGCAGCACCATGGCCGAGATCTCTTGCGGCGTGAACGACTGCTCGCCCAGCGAGACCGTCACCTCCTGGCCCATCTTGCGCTTGATCGAGCGGACGGTGCGCTCGGGCGCCATGACGTACTGGTTTCGGGCGGCCTTGCCCACCAGCAGACGGCCCTCCGCATCGAGGCCGACCACCGAGGGCAGAATCGGGTCTCCCTCGTCGGCCAGCACGGTCGGACGGCCTTGTTGGATGACCGCCACCTCGCTATTCGTCGTACCCAGGTCGATGCCGATGATGACGTCCATTTTTCAAGATCCTCCGTGTGTGTTGAGAAAAAACGGGTTGTAGGGTGGGACCAGCGAGCTTGCGAGCGCCGGCCCACCATGTTCAAGGCGTTTGGCGTTAGGCGTTGGGGCATGCTTCTCACGCCGCGCCTAACGCCCATCGCCTAACGCCTCCATTACTACTCCGAACGTTCACAGCCGCGTGGCGCGCACTTCAGCATAGCGAAGCACGCGGCCTTTCCAAGTGTAGCCGCGTCGCAATTCGTCGCAGACCGTGCCGCCCGGCATGCCCGGATCGTCGGCCACTTCCACCACCACCATCCGTTCCGGATCGACGGTGCAGCCTACGGTGTCAATCCGCATCACGCCTTCGTCCGCCAGGATCTGGGTCAGGCGTTTTTGAATCAAGCGATAGCCGTCGAGCAGGGCTTCCAAAAGGGCCGCGCGCTGCGGCGGCCGATCGGCTTGCTCGAACGATTCCAGCAGTCGTCGGTGATAGTCACGGTGCAGCAGCCGGGCAAACCACGACTGTGCGGCGAAGAACTCGGCCGCCAGCCCGACGGCCTCGCCCGGCTCGCTGGTGAGACGCAAGACGGCCTTCTCGGTTTGCTGGCGGCCGCGGTCGAGGGAATCGTCCAACTCCGCCAAGGCCAGGGCCAGGGCCTTGCCGGCCGACCACGCCGCCTGCTCTTCCTTGGGCCCGATGGAACGCAAGGCCTCGATGGCCTGCCGCAACGAGTCGACGAGCGTCGCGGACTGCTCTTCCAGGCCGCGGGAGCTGCGGGTTTGCAGCTTCACCTCGTGCTTCAGCGCGGTGAACTCTTCGACCAGGCGGAAGAGACCGACGTCGGCGACGGCGGGTTGGCCGTCGGCCGCCGTGGCGGCGCCGTTCTGGTCGGCCCGCTCCGCTTCGATGCGCGCTTCGCGCAGCCAACGGCCAAACCGCCGCAAGAGCTGCTCGTCGTCAAGGACGCCGTCGATCATGGTCCCTCGGCCAGCGAAAGCAAGACGTCCATCGGCACTCGGCCCGAGCGCAGCCGGGCCAGCAGCGTGGCCTGCAACGCCTCGAACGAGTCGCTCGTTTGAGAAGAAAACAGTTGCCGCTCCAGCCGGCGCCGGGGATTGCGCAGATCGTCGTAGGCCGCGCGAATCTCGGCGAACCGTTCAGGCGCCCGTTCGGGCGGATTCTCGCGGACCAATTGCAAATAGCGGCTGCGGACGGCGGCCTCGTCGGCGTCGGCCGGCACGCCCAGCACTTCATGGGGAGCGGTCATCGGGCATTCCTGCGTTTGGGTTTTCTCCGTTGCGGCCGCGGCGGCTCGTCGAAAAACGCCGCGCCAAAGGGGTCGTCGCCGAAGAAGCCGCCCGATTCGTCCTCGTCGTCTTCGTCACGCTCCTGGCCCAAAAACGAGCCGAGCATGTCGACGAACGTGGAGAAGTCGCCGGGGAAGCCGCTGGCACCGAAGGCCGCCTCCATTCTCGATGTGGTCTCGCTGGTGGCGTTCAGCATCGCCAGATGGCGTTTGACCGCGTCGACCAGCTCGCCGTATTTGCCTTCCGGGTCGGCCTGGGCCAAGGCCAGGGCCTTTTGCAATCGTGTCCGCGCCGCGCGGATGTTGCAGCCGAAGGGGCCGCGGCCCAGTTCTTGTTCGGCACTCAGCACGTGGAACACGGGGCACTTCGGAAAGTTTTTCAGTCCCCGGCGGACCATTTGCTCGTACAAGGGCTGTTCATCGGGCATGGGTTCCAGCAACCGGCAAACCTCGATCAGATCGCGCTCGGCGTATTTCGTCCGCGAAGTGCCGCGGAGGTAATCGAGCACCAGGCGCAGGTGTTCGGCCTTTTCGGGGTACTCGATCTCGACGCCCCTGTAGGCCGCCACCAGTTCGGCCAACCTGCCGGCGGTTTCGCCGTTTTTCTTCTTGCGCAGGGCGGCTTGCAGCTCGCGATTGAAATCGCCGCGTTTCGCCGCGGGGAGCTTGTATCTTGCCGCCTCGATGGCCAGCACCAGCCACACCGGCGCCGGTTCAGCCAGGCTGCCCTTGGCTTTCTCGATCAACGCTTCGGCCAGCGGCTTCTCGCCTGCCTTGAGCTCGAAGAGGGCCCGCCGCGCCAAGACGGAATAGTCTGCCGAGGAGGCCGGACGCAGTGATTCGGCCAGCGCAAAGGCCGATCGTCCCTCGTCCCAGCGGCCGGCCAGAGCCTCGTGCCGCGCCACGCCGAGCAGGGCCGAGCGCTCCTGTTCGACCAAAAAAGCGTCCAGCGGCTTCAGCTTCCGCGCTCGCCGCACATTGTCGAGCGCCTGCTGGGGTTGGTCGTGCCTGAGATCGTAGTCGATCGACGCTTTGAGCGCTTCGAGGTCGTCGGGCAAGACCGCCAGCAGCTTGCGCCGCGCTTCGGCGGCCAGTTCCGGTTGTTCCCACTCTTCGTAGAGCGTGATCAGCGAGTCGTGCGTTTCGCGCCGCTGGGAGTCGAGCCGCAAACTCTCTTCGAGTGCCTCGACGGCGCGGTCACGCCGATCGTCGAGCCTCTTGTCGTGCGATGGCCGCATGACCAACGGCCCGGCGCGCGTTTCCGCGGCCGTCATCATGCCGACGTGCCACCAGACCAGGGCCTGAATTCGCTGGCGCACGCCGGCTTCGAGTCCCGTTGCGCCGTCGAGTTCGCGGGCATATTTTTGCCAACAGGCCAGAGCCTCGTCGCGCTCTTCGATCAGTTGCCAGCACAGGGCCCACATCCGGCTCCAGTGCGGATCGAGAGGACACGGCTCGGCCACCCGCGTAAAGTCGTCCAGGAAGGCGCGGGCTTCTTCATATTCCCGGTCGGTGGCTTCGTCGATGGCCAGCGGCAGCAGAATCTCGGTCAGCCGCTGGGCCAGGCCCCGGTCGACCCGACGCAGCGCGCCGTTGAGCGCGGGGAGCAGCCCAAGGGCCTGTTTCCAATCGCCCTTGGGGTTCGTCTTGTCGACCAGCCGCCGCAAACGGTCGAGCCGCGACAACACCAGCTCGCCGAAGACGGCGGTCTCCAGCCGCGACAAATCGGTCGCCGACGGAGCTTTCCCTTTCTCGGGCGCCGGCGAGTCGGTCCACGTCGCTCGCAAGCAGGCGGCGATGCGGTGGGCCGATCGCTCGCCATCGAGGTGATTCCAATTGGCAAAGGCCTGCTCGCGATCGCCGCGGCGAAAAGCGGCCAGTCCACGCACGAACACTCGCCAGTCGGCCCAGGGCGAGCTGCGCGCGATGTCTTTGAGCAGCTCGACCGCCCGATCTTCATTTTGCTCGTCGAGTGCCGCCAGCGCCTGGCGAATGCGCTCGGCCCCCTGCCGGACATCGGCCATCGAGGGCGGCGTTTGCTCCGGGTGAAGCACCGCGCGGTCGGCCAGCGAAACGGACAAGGCGGTCGCGGCCTCGGGCGCAAGCTCAGGCAACGCCGCGGCCAGCCGGCGGGCCTCGTCCATCATCCCCACCTGCGGCAACAGGGCCACGAGCTCGCTCAAGATGGCCGGCTCCTTGACGCCGAATTCGATGAAGTGTCGGGCGACTTCTTCCGCCCCGATTGGCATGCCTCCGCGCAGCAGGTCTTTGACGCGCAACAGGTAGATGCGCTCGAGCAACAGCCGGTTTTCGGCGCTGGCCTCATCGCGAAAGCATACTTTGGCCTGCTTGAAGGCGTCTTTGACGCGCCCTTTGTTCAGCAGCCGCTCGATCTCTTCCCGCGGCCCCACGCCGGCCACCTGGCTGCCGCCTCGCTGGCGATTTCGTCGCGACATAACATTCGTCCGTGCTTTGTTTTGGCTTCCTTGGTCACGATTTCAATACGCGGGTGAGCGTCTCGCGCATCTCGCTTTCGATCTTTCCCTTGAATATCATCGCGGCAAAAGGGAGGTCGACGTCGATTTTGGCTTCCGAGTCGCTGACGTTGCCCGTCCCTTGAAACTGAAAGCCGAACGTCTTGAAGCCGAACTTCAACGAGTTTTCGCTCCACTCCTCTTCGAGATTGCTCACCTGGTCCTGGTGCTTTTCTTTCAGCCTGACCAGAAAGCTCTGCAACCGCTCGGCGGCGACCTGCTGACCCAGTTGGTGCGGAACGGTAATGGTGATTCTCGGCATGAGAGGTGGGGGATTGAGGTTTGGCGTTGAAGGAAATTGCAAATTGCGAATTGCGAATTTCAAAATGCAAATTGGTCCAAGATTCGACGATAGGCGTTTGAACTAACCACTAACCAACTTGGCCTTCAACTCCGTCAGCAGCCGGACCGCGTGGCCGATCTCGGCCTTTTGACGCTCGGGTTCTTGCGGTATCTCACGCTCGATCGTCAAGGGGCCAGTGTAGCCGACTTCTTGCAGCGTCCGCAAGTAATTCTCAAAGCCAACGTCACCTTGGCCGAGCGGCACCTCAATGCCCCACTCCTTGCCGGGCCGCTTGGCCCAAGTGCCGTCCTTGCAATGTACGCTCTTCACGTAGCGGCCGACACGCTTCAAGGCGGCGATCGGCTCGCCGGAACCGTACAAAATCATGTTCGCGGGATCGAAGTTGACGAACAGGTTGTCGCGGCCGACGTCTTCGATGAACCGCAGCAAGGCGTCGGCCGGCTCCTGGCCCGTTTCCAGGTGCAGCGCCTGGCCGTGGCCGCGGCAGTGGTCGCAAACATCGCGCGTCACATCCAGCACTTCGCGATAAAGCGGGTCGCCGGCGTCGTGCGGCACGAACCCCAGGTGCAAGGCCACCACCGGGCAGCCGAGCAACTCGGCAAAGTCGGCGATCTCTTTCATCTCGCGCGTTCGGGCGGCACGGGTCTCACGCGGCACCAGGCCCACCGTTTTCACGACGGTCGGAATATCGGCGTAGCTTTCGCCCTCGAAACCGCCAAAGACGGCGGTCAAAATAATGCCGACCTCTTTCAGCCGGCCGAGAAACGCCTTGGCCTGTTCGGGCGTGCGGCTGGGCTGGGCCGGGGCGTGGAGTTGAATCGTAGGCACGCCCAGCTCGCGGGCGACTTCCAGCTTGACTCCCAGTCCCGCGTCGATGCTGGCAAAAACGCCGATCGGCCAGACTTCCATCGTGACTTCTCGCAATCGCATGACATTTCCAACCGTAGGGTAGCGAGGAGGGCCGTTTCGCACAACCCTCGGAGACCGCGGCCATGTGCGGAGGCGTGTCCAGGAACTTTCAAACGAAATCGTGACGAAACACAGTCGCACGCTAGCTCAGCCGGGCCAGCGCATCGACGGCCTGCTTGGCCGATTCGACGCTTCCCAACTGCACCACCAACTTCTTGGCAGCCAACAGGTTTTCCAGTGAAAGCGTCCCTCCACCATTGGCACTGGCGGCTGCGGCCTTCGGCTTGCGGCCGCGACGCTTTTTCTTTCCGCCGGCGCCGGCGCCGTACTTGATGCGATTCACCAGCGCGGCGGAAACATGGATCCCTTCGTCAGCCAGACCTTGACGTATTCGCTTGGGACCGGCCTCCGGATTGTGGGCCATGTATCGCCGGATGTTTGTACTCTTATTCATGGTTTCTGCCGAGGGTCTTCGTGCCATTGCTTAGAACCTTGTTCTGATGTGAGCATCACCCCACTTGGTTCGATAAGCATAGTTTACGCACTCGTACACAACAAGTGTCAGGACTATCGTTCCAACAGTCCCCGGAGCTTGGCCACCAGGTCGGCGGCGCGATACGGTTTTTGAAGAAAGCCGGCCAGGTTCTTGGAGACGATGTGACTCGTCGCCTCATGCTCGCTGTATCCGCTGGCCATGACCACCAGCACTTTGGGGTCGATTTCGCGAAGTTGCGCAAAAGCCTCTTCGCCGTTCATGTGAGGCATCGTCATGTCCATCAGCACCAGGTCGATCTCCTTAGACTGGCGGGCAAAAATCTCGACGGCTTCCGTACCACTGGTTGCGGTGCGCACCTCGAACCCGACACTTTCCAAAATGGCCCGCGCCACGCGCAGCACCATCTCTTCATCGTCGACGACCAGCACGGTGCCCTTGCCGCGCCACGAATCGAGCGCCGGCGATTCCTTGCCGAAACCGCGCGGGGCCTGCACCGAAGGCGGAAACAACACCTGGATGGTCGTGCCGTCCCCGGGCGCGCTTTGCACGCGGATGGCGCCGCGGTGGCCGCGGATGATTCCCAATACAGCCGCCATGCCCAGGCCCCGCCCAGTGAACTTCGTCGTGAAAAACGGATCGAAAATGTGCGCCTGCGTCTCTTCGTCCATGCCGCAGCCGTTGTCGCTCACTTCCAAACAGACATAAAGCCCTTCGGGCACGGAATCGTCACAGTAACACTGCGAGAGCAACTCGGCATCGGCCACCACCGCCCGCGTTTGCACGCGCACTTCGCCCTTGCCCGGTTCGACGGCGTCGGCCGCATTGGTAATCAGGTTCATCACCACCTGCTGAATTTGCGCGGCGTCGGCCTCGATGGCCGGAAGGTCTTCGGCCAGCTCGTACGTGAGCGAACCCTTCTTGGCCACGGCGATTTCCAGCAGATCGGCCATCTCTTTGACCAGTCCGGAAAGGTCGAGCGGACGAACGACGAACTTTCCTTTGCCCGAATAGGCCAGCATCTGCTTGCAGAGATCGGCCGCCCGATTGGCGGCGGTTTCGATTTGCGCGATGTTCTCGCGGGCGGAGGCATCGGCGGGCAACCCCAGCGACGCCAGTTCGGCATTGCCCAGGATGACCATCAGCAGGTTATTGAAGTCGTGTGCGATGCCGCCGGCCAGCACGCCCAACGTCTCCAGTTTTTGGGCGTGCTGCATCTGCATTTCGAGCTGCTTTTTCTCGGTCACGTCGCGAATGATCGCCAGACCGCCGATAATCTCGCCCGCCTCGCTGCGCAGGGGCGAATAATAGCCTTCGAAGTAACCTTCGTGTTCGCCGTCGGCGGCGCGATAGCGGCGGTCTTTGGCGACGACGTTCTCGCCCGCCAGGGCCTGCCGATAAAAGGCGTCTTCGCCCGACTCTTTCCAAAAAGGAAACACGTCGAAGGCGTTGCGTCCCAGCGCGTCTTGGCGGGCCAGCCCGGTGAGCCGCTCCATGCCGGGATTCCACAGCGTATAGACGAAATGGCGGTCGAAGGCCAGGATGCCGTCGACGCTGCTCTCGATCAAACGCAAGGAAAACTGCCGCTCGCGGCGGAGTGCGTCTTCTTGCAGGCGGCGGTCGGTGATGTCCTGACAGGCGCAGAAGATGCGGACCGTCTGGCCGAGGTTGTCGAGCACGATGCCGCCGAAGGAGATCACGATCCGCACGGAGCCGTCGGGCCGCACAAACCGTTGCGTGAAGTTGAACGGCTCGTGATGCCGCCGCACCGCCTCCAGCGTCTGCCGCGTCACGGCGCGATCGTCGGGATGGAGCCGGTCGAGGAATTCTTCGTAACTGATCTCCTGGTTGGGCGCGAGACCGAGAAGGCGCGCCATCTCGGCCGAGCAGGTAAAGTGGTTGTCGGCCAGTTCCCATTCCCAGCTTCCGACGTGGGCCAGAGCCTGCGCGGCCGCCAACTGCCGTTCGCTGCGGACCAGACGCTCCTGAGCCAGCCGCGGCTCGGTGGCGTCGCGCGAGTTCACGACCACGCCGCTCACCTCGGGACGGTCGAGCCAGTTGCGCGCGTCGGACTCGAGAAATCGCCAAGAACCGTTCTGGTGCCGAAAACGGTATTCGCCCCAACGATGCGGACCGGGGCGTGCCAGGCCCTCGCGGAAGGCCTCCAGGGTGGCGGGCAGGTCGTCAGGGTGGACCAGCGCAAACAAGTTGCGGCCCATGAGGTTTTCGGGGCGATAGCCGAGCACGCGCTCGACGGACGGGCTGACGTACAGCATCACCCCTTCCCGATCGAGAATCGCGATCAGGTCGAGCGCGTTCTCGATCAGGGCGCGGAACTGCTGGTCGCTGAATCGCGGCCGCGCAGCCGGAAGCGCGGGCCTCTCGGTCGTGATCGCGTCTGGCGCGCAGCCTGCCTCGTATAGCGGGTGGTTCATCGCCTCCCCACGCCCGTGACATGGTATCGTTTCCTGCCTGAATTATAGGCGAAAGCCGATATCTCACAACGCCGGCGCGCAGCATCGCCCTGATGCGGTCCGCCTCTTGTCAAGCAGCATTTACACGCTACACTTCAGCGGGGTGATCGTTCTGAGGGTCCGCCGGCCGATTTTCGCAGGCGACAGGTGTCGAACAGTGCGCTCGGAAACGACGAGGTACACATCTATTTCGCCGAATCAGAGTCTGCGGACGATCGCGCGTGGCAAACCGACGGCGATCGGCTGCTCGACGCCGACGAGCGCGAGCGCTGGCAGCGCTTCGTTTTCGCCGCCGACCGCGGGCAATTTCTGCTCTCCCACGTGATGCTTCGCAGGGTGTTGTCGCGATATGCCGATGTACCGCCGCAAGCCTGGCGGTTCTGCAAGAACGAGTTTGGACGCCCGGAAATCACCGGGCCGGCCGCGGCGGCCGGTTTGAGCTTCAACTTGTCGCACACGCGCGGGCTGGTGGCCTGCGCGGTCACGCTCGGCCGGGAAGTCGGAATCGACGTCGAAGACCTCCAGCGAGGCAGTCCGGTCACCGACCTGGCCGCAAGGTACTTTTCGTCCTTGGAACTGGCCGAGCTAGTCGGACTGCCGCAGGAGCGGCAACAAGAGCGGTTCTTTGAGCTATGGACTCTCAAGGAGGCGTATCTCAAGGCCCGCGGCGTGGGGCTCTCGCTGGGACTGCACCGGTTTTCAATGCACTTTTCGCCCGGCCAGGCGCCGACGATCTCATTCGCTCCAGGCCTGGTCGATGACCCCGCGGCCTGGCAATTCGCGCAATTCCGGCCCGCACCGCGGCACCTGCTGGCCGTCGCCGTGCGCCGACTGCCTGGAGTGCGGTTCCGTGTCGCGATCGAACCGTTCCAAAGTGACTGACATCGACGACGCTCGCCTCGAGCGGCAACCATGGTTTCACTGGAAAGCTACCGACGAATAAAGGATTGCCTATGACCGCACCGTCCGCCACGGAAGATTCCGACCAGCTTCTCGTCCGCGCCGAACACCTCACCAAGGTCTATCCCGACGGCCACGTGCAGGCCCTGTTGGACGTCAATCTCGCCGTCCGCCACGGAGAGTATTTGGCCATTATGGGACCCAGCGGCAGCGGCAAGTCGACGCTCTTGAACCTGCTCGGCGCGCTCGACCAGCCGACCAGCGGAGAGGTTTACTTCGACGGGCAACCGCTGTCGCGGATGGGCCGGCTCGATCGCCTGCGGGCCGAAAAAATCGGCTTCATCTTCCAGTCGTTTCACCTGCTGCCGATGCTGACCGCGTTGGAAAACGTGCAGATCCCGTTGTTCGAATCGAAACTTTCGGCGGCCCAGCGGCAAGCGCGGGCCGCCACGTTGCTCGACTCGTTGGGCATGGGCCACCGCGCGGGGCATCTGCCGAACCAGCTTTCCGGAGGCGAGCGGCAGCGTGTAGCCATTGCCCGCGCACTGGCCAACGAGCCCGTTCTGCTGCTGGCCGACGAACCGACCGGAAACCTCGACTCGCGGGCGGGCGGGGAAATTCTCGACCTGTTCGATCGTTTGCACCGCGACCGAAACCTGACGCTGATCGTCATCTCGCACAGCACGGAAGTGGCGCAGCGCGCTCGCCGCGTGGTCCATGTGCGCGACGGACGGATCGAAACGGACGCGGAGAGACAATAGGGTTCGGGGTTCAGGGTTCAGGGTCGTTCAGGGTTCAGGGTTCAGGGTTCAGGGTTCAGGTCTTGGGGCTTTGGTCCCAAACCCAAGACCTAAAACCCAAGATCTAAAACTTCACCGGCACGCTGACGGGTGTCGCTCGCCTGAACCCTGAACCCTGAACCCTGAACCCTAGTAGCGTTGCGTGGCCGGATTCGTGTTCACGGTGCGCGTGGCGCCGGGCGACGTGGTGAACGACGGCGGATTCAACGCCGTCTGCAGCGTGCTGACGCGCGCCGCTACGTCAGGCTGGAACCGATTGTTCCAGAGCGAGCGCTGATAGATGGCCAGGGCCTGCGTGGGATTGCCCGACCGCTCACGCAGGCGTGCCAGGGCGGCCAGCGCACGCGGATCGTTGGGATCGGTCTGCAAGGCGTCCTGCAGGTGTTCTTGCGCCACGTCGTAGCGACCGAACTCCTCAGAAAGGCGGGCCAGCTCGACCTTGGGCGTCGACGCGGTCGGATACCTTCGGCTCCATCCTTCCAGCAGCCGAAATGCTTCGTCGCTGCGTCCTTCTTCCGCCAGCAACACCGCCAGCCCGCGATAGCAATCGCGATGGTTCTCGTCTTTGTCGAGGCATTGATTGTAAAGAGTTTCGGCCTGCTTCAGTTCATTTTCGTTGCCCGACACGCGGCCCATGCGGTGATAGGTGGCCGCCAGGTTGTAGTAACCGTCGGCGTTGAGAGGATCGTTGGCCACCGCGCTCTCGAAATTGCGCAAGGCTTCCTGGTAACGACCCTGCTGATAATCAGCCACGCCTTGCGCGTTTTGTCCGTGAGAGGCCACGCTGCAACCGCAAGCCGCCAGCGACGCCGCCGCGCTCAGCCAAACGGAGAGACGTACGCACAAAGCGGCGACGGTATTCGAGATTCGCTGGGACACGGTAATGGCAGTCCTCGACGGGCGTGTGTGGCCAGCCCGCGCGGCACGCAGCCGGTTAAGTTGGCGCATCGACAGGAAAAGCCAGAAAAGGCGGGCGAAGCATACCGACCGCCTCATATCGCCACAAGAGCAATCCTCGCATTGGACAGCGATTGAAGAATACACTTCACGCGGCCGAGAATGAGATGTTTTGCCGCGAGGCGGTGGCTGGGCAGAAGCTGGCCGGGTCGCGTTCGTGCAGTCCCTAAGACGCCGTCGGCCAGCGATGCCCCGGTGGTGCGGCTTCCGGGGCATCGCTTGGCCGTAGAGCGTGTTGGCAAATCCAGCCTCGTCCGGCCAAGCTCTGCCCCAGCCACCTCATATCCTACTGGCCTTACTCGCGGCCGGATGAAGTAGAAACCGATCTATCAGCCTTCTGGTAGGCTGGGTAAGATCAAATCAGGTACGGATTGTCGCGAATTGAATCAGAAACGATGTTGCGTTATTGGACCGCCGGCGAATCGCATGGCAAGGCGTTATGGGCCCTGGTCGATGGCTTTCCCGCGGGCGTGGCCATCGAGACCGAGTCGATCGACGCCGAGTTGCGCCGGCGCCAGGGCGGATATGGCCGGGGCGGCCGTCAGCGGATCGAAACCGACCGCGTCGAGATCAAGAGCGGTGTTTGGCAAGGCCGCTCGCTGGGCAGCCCCGTCGCGTTGGAGGTGGTCAACAAAGATGCCAAGCTGGAACGCTTGGACGATCTCGAGCGGCCGCGGCCCGGCCACGGCGATCTGACCGGGGCGATCAAGTATTTGGGTTCCATCCGCGGCGTGCTCGAACGGGCCAGTGCCCGTGAAACCGCGGCCCGCGTCGCCGCGGGAGCGCTCGCCAAGCAGCTTTTGCGGGAGTTCGGCATCACGGCCTTCGGGTACACCGCGGAACTGGGCGGCGTGCGCGTCGAGCCGCGGCCGGGCACGCTGGATGAACAACGCGCGTGGCGCGATTCCAGCGAGCTTTATACACTGGATCCCGATCAAGACGCTGCATTGAAGACGTTGATCGACGAGTGCGGCAAAGAGGGCGACACGCTGGGCGGCGTGCTGGAAGTGCGGGTCGAGGGCGTCCCCTTCGGACTGGGCACGCACGCGCAATGGGACCGCAAGCTCGACGGCCGCATTGCCCAGGCCGTAATGGCCGTGCAGGCCATTAAAGGAGTCGAGATCGGCCTGGGCTTCGAGGCCGCCCGCCGGCGCGGCTCGCAGGTACACGACGCGATTCAATTCGATGCGTCCGAGCGCGACTCGACGACGCTCGGCTATCACCGGCCGACGAACAATGCGGGCGGCCTGGAGGCCGGCATGACCAACGGGCAGCCGCTGCTGGTCCGCGCGGCCAAAAAACCGATCAGCACGCTCCGCAAGCCTCTGGAGTCGATCAACCTGGCAACCAAGGAAGCCGAAGCCGCGGCCTACGAGCGCAGCGACATTTGCGCCGTGCCCGCCGCCGGCGTGATCCTGGAGAATGTCGTGGCCTTCGAGGTGGCCGCGGCGCTTGTCGAAAAATTCGGGGGCGACAGTTTGCTTGAGATGCAGGCGCGTTGGAAGATGTTTCAGGAGCTGGCCAAGGAAAGGTAGGGTGGGACCAGCGAGCTTGCGAGCGCCGGCCCACCATCGGCGTGATTTTGGATTTTGGATTGGTCGTAATCCAGAATCCAAAATCCAAAATCCAAAATAGTGGTGGCTCGCTTCTTCCACCCAACTGCCACCAATTCCACGGAGGGACCCTTGTTCACACTACACCAACGAGTTCGCCGGCGACTCTGCCAGGCATGTTTTTGTCTTCTCTGCGCGCTGCCCACAACGGGTCTGCTCGCCTGGACCGGCGTGCTGCGATCGTCCGCTCATCGGTCTGATTGCCGGCAGCAACTCTCCCGCCTGCTGGGCATGGAAGCGAGGTTCGACCGCGTTCGCTATCCGCAACCCGGTCAGACGCTCTATGAAGCCGTGGAGCTGTCCGACGCGGAAACCGGCCAATGGATTCTGCGCTGCCGCACGCTCGAAGTGTCGAAGAATGGCCACAAGTTCGCGCTGGCGCCGACGGATGTCGAGGTCTCGGCGGCGCATGCCCACAGGCTCGTCCAGCTTGTCGTGCGGCGGCTGACGCGCGAATTGCCGGGCGACGAGCCGGTCTGGTTCGTTCCCACCAATGTCACACTCAAATCCGCATCGACGGCACAGACCTACGAGGACGTCGAATGCCGCATCGAGTCGCAGGCGGAACTAGCGGCCGCCGCAATTCGCTTTCGGCTGCCGGAAGCCGAGGCCGGAGAGGCACCCGTACTATCGATTGGGCGTCAGCGCGGCAACGACGGGGCAACAACCACGGTCCGGCTCGACTCATATGGGTCGCTCTTGCCCGTGTCGATTTTCAGACCCTGGCTCGACTTGCGCACCCTCGTCGGCGACCACGCCACCTTCTGTGGCTCGGTGGCGGTTCGCCAGGTGTCGAACACGTGGTCTTGGGAGGCGACCGGATCCATGGACGGCATCGACCTTGAAGTCCTGGTAGCACAGCGTTTTCCGCACCACCTGGCCGGAGTGGCACGCCTGCGGATCGACGAAGCACGCTTCGAGCGAGGCCGGCTTACGGCGGCCAGCGGCGAACTGGCATGCCCTGCCGGCACGATCGGCGGACCGCTTTTAGTCGCGGCGGTGGAATCGCTGCGCTGCAAGACCATCGAGCTGCCGGGCGGCCGGCTGCCCTTTGCCGCCGACAAGAACCATCCGTTCCGCGAACTGGCCCTGCGGTTCCGAATCGACGAAGGCGGCCTGTCGCTCGCCACCGGACGCGACGGCCAGGCCGCCGACGCGCTGCTGCTCGACGACCGCGGCGACGCGCTATTATTTCCGCCAAGCGTGGGGGCGGTTCCGTTGATGGCCTTCATTCGTGCCTTGGTGCCCGACAGCACGATTCAGGTCCCCGCCACAAAGGAGACAGCCGCTTTGCAAAGTTGGCTGCCTCTGCCATCCGTCGTCCCGCCGCCACACGCGGGCCCCGCCGCGCCGCCCCTGCGGATAGAAGCCGACTAGCCGAAGAATCTGGGATATTCAACAGTTCGCGCAAGACTGAGTGCTTAGGTCTTTTGCATAAGTCAGGGACGCCTTATGCTGTGAGGATCCGATTCGTTTACGGATTACTCTGGGGCGGTGGCTGTTTCGCGTTTTGTCGGAAGGTATTTGACGATGTGGCTGCGCAGTAACCTGGTTCAGAAACTGGGGGGCGGCTTTTGGGAACAGCTCGGCCTCGATCTATGGTCCAAGCTGCAGATCACGTCCTTGCGGTCGCGAAAGAACCCGCACGATGTCGACTTGATTGCGCAAGTGCGCCGCGAGCGAAAGTGCCTCAACAGTGCCTACGAGTGCTACCTGGTGATGAGCCTTGCCCGGTCGATGACCCGCTTGCCGGGCAAATTCGCCGAGGTCGGCGTCTATCAGGGCGTCACGGCCAAGCTGATCGCCGGCGTCAAGGGCGACCGCGAATTGCACCTGTTCGACACCTTCGAGGGCTTGCCGGCGACGAGCGACAAAGACGCGGGCGTGCATCGGGTGGCTCAGTACGCTTGCAGCCTCGAATCGGTGCGGGAATACCTGGCGGGCCAGGACCAGGTCTACTTCCACAAGGGCCTGTTCCCCGATTCGGCACGCGACGTCGACGAAAGCGAATATGCCTTCGTCCATTTCGACGTCGACCTCTACCAGGGCACCTACGCTTGTCTGGAATACTTTTATCCGCGGATGGTTCCGGGCGGCGTGATGCTCAGCCACGACTACGGAATGCTGGCTGGCGTGCAACGAGCGTTCCAGGAGTTCATGGCTGACAAGCCTGAGCCGATCTTCGAGCAGCCGACGACTCAGGCCCTGATCGTCAAGGGCGGACACGTGGCCGCCGGGGCGTCGCGGATGGATTGCGAGGAAAAGGCGCTCAGCGTCTGAGTGAAAAGCATGTGATCGTAGGGTGGGACTGGCTCAACGTTAGGACACTACCCTGGCCGCGAGCGGGACGGATCGAACAGATTTCGCACGGTTTTTGCACTGGGGCGCCGACACTCTTAACCTCGAATTCGGTTCGCGTCAAACGTGAAAGCACTGGTCACCGGGGCCAACGGGTTTATCGGCGAGCATCTCGTCCGCGCGCTTTTGGAGCATGGAGGCGACGTGCGGGCCATGGTCCGGCGGGAAGCGGCCGGCGAGGCGTTGCGAACTTTGGGCGCGCAGGTCGTCCTCGGCGATGTCACGCAGGCCGATTCGCTTTCGCCGGCGATCGACGGCGTGGATGCCGTTTTTCACCTGGCCGGATTGGTGAAAACGCTCCGCAACGAAGAATTCTTCAAGGTGAACGAAGGCGGCACGCGCAATATTGCCCAGTCCTGTGCGCGACGGCCCACTCCGCCGGTGCTGGTCGTGGTCTCGTCGCTGGCGGCGGCGGGCCCCACGCCCGACGACCATCCGCGTACCGAGCGCGACCCGCCCGAGCCGGTGTCGAACTATGGCCGCAGCAAGCGGGCTGCGGAGCTGGCGGCGCAGGAGTGGGCAGACCGACTACCGGTAACCATCGTCCGGCCCCCCGTCGTGTTCGGCGAGGGCGACATGAACACGTGGTTGCTGTTTCAGCCCATTGCCCGCCACGGAGTCCACGCGGTTCCGGGCCTCAAGCCGCGCAGGGTCTCGCTGGTCCACGCCGACGACCTGGCACAGGCGTTGTGGCTGGCCGCCGGCCGAGGAAAACGAGCGATCAAGGGTGACGGCGCCCAGGGCCATTACTTTGTGGCCGGCGACTGGGATCCCGATTACGACGAGTTGGGCCGGTTGATTGGCGACGCGGTCGGCCGCCAGCGGGTGCTGGTGCTGCACACTCCCGATTGGATCGGCTGCTGCGCGGGCGCGGCCAGCGACTTGCTGTGTCGCCTGCGCGGCCGGGCGGGCATCTTCAATCTCGACAAGATGCGCGACGCATCGGCCGGCTCTTGGGTCTGTTCGGCCGACCGCATCCGCAACGAGCTCGGCTTCCGCGTTGCGCGGCCGCTCGCCGACCGGTTGCGCCAAACCGCCGACTGGTATGAACGCCGCGGCATGCTGTAGGTCCCACCCTGGCACGCGCGAAATCACGGCTTGGGCCATTGAATTTATGCCCGAAACCTGACCCAGCCGGTGAAACACACGGCCGCACGAACGCGTCGTTAACCGTCAGGCGGCCCGGCGCCGTTGCAAACCGGGCACCTGGCCGCTGATCTTCGCGAAGTGCGGACTTGTGTTTTGCTTTGCCCTGTCGAGGTCCGAAACGGAGCGGACGCGAAGCCGCAAATAGGGAAAACTCGTCAGGCGCCGAACCTCGATTTCCAACCACAAGTCACGCCAGCGCTGGCCCATGTAATCCTCCGGGCTGAGATTCTTTGGCCAGAGGGTAGCTCGTCGACGGATTCGGGCCAACCCCAAGTCGCTCCGCGCGCTTCGCCTGCTTTGCCTTGCGGCTTCGCGGTTGGTCTGATAAGGAGCACCTGATGCGGATACCACCTGATCGACAACGTAGAACGAGAACTCGTCGCCTTGGCGGCGAACGGCAAAGCGGGTCTTTTTAATGGCCGACACCGCGCGCCCGCGAGCATTCGTAACTCCGCACCGGCTTCCTCCGGCGATTCCGCCAAAGCAGCGACTGCGTCGTCAGGAATTGTCAGAGTGAGTTCGCGCATCCTTAGCTCCTTGATGTCGGTGCCCAGCGAATGGGCAATCACTTGGCTGATTCTTTCAGAAAGTCCTGGATGTTCTCATCCGCTTCTGGCGCGGTGCTGGTGGGGGCCGTTGCTCTTGCCCATCTCCGAAGAAAGTCCTGGATGTTCTCATTCGCTTCTGGCGCGGCTGATCCGAGGGCGGGGCGGCGCCGTTCTTCGGCCATCAGGGCCTTGAAGCGGGCCATGAGTTGATCGACCTTCTGTTCTTGAACGAACAACTCGCGATTGATCCGCTGCCCCCGAAACCCGGTTTTCATTTGACAGAGGGGCAAATGGAATCGCTGCCGGCGCTCGACCGCACTTGACGGTCGGACCGGCAAATCCTATGCTCCCGGCCCACATTTCTCCAAGCAGATCGGAAAATCGCCGCGCGCCCGCCGGGCATCCGCGGTTCGGAAAGGACTTGCCATGAAATGGCTCCTCGTCATCGGCGCGCTGGCGGCAATCTCGTGCATGAGCGGCTGCTGCCAGCCCGGCGGACTGTTCAGCGGCAACGGATCTTATGGTTCCTATTACTCGCCCACGCCCTACTACAGCAGCCCCGCGCCGACGTATACGTCGAATCCCTGCCAGTGCCAGTGAGGGTTCAGGGTTCAGGGTTCAGGGAACTGCAACTTCGCAGTTGCCTAACGCCTAACGCCTAACGCCTATTGCCTTAGTCACTCCCCCGCCACCTCGACGTAGACCTTCAGCGCGTTCTTTTCCTCGACCAGCAACCGCATCATTTCGGCGTAGTTGTCCAGCCCCGACACCGGGTCGGTCAAAACCCGCTCGATGACGCCCGGCCACGTCACTTCTCCCAGGGCCAAATCTTTGATTCCCATTTCAAAGTGCTCGCGGTTTGCGTTCACCGAGCCCAGAAGCAGCTTGTTGCCCAAGACCCATTCGAGATTGATTTTATCGCTCGGCACCTCGACGCGCCGCTCGCCACCGGTAATACTGGCCCATACGAGGACGCCGTTGTGTCCCAGCACCTCCATGGCACTGAAGGCAATGGCGCTGGAACCCGTGGCGTCGATAATCAGGTCGGCTTTGCCGGCCTTCTTGGCTAGTTCCGCGAGCGGCGTCTGTTCGGTGCTGATGTAGTGGGCCCCCAAACCGCTGACGATTTCGGCTTTCAGGTTCGGCGCCGGCGTGCGGGCCACGGTGTAAACCTGCATGTTGCGCAGCCGCAGAATGAGCGTCGACAACAGGCCGATCTGGCCGGCGCCCAACACATAAGCCACCTGCGGCCGCCACACCCGCATTCGGCGTTGCACTTCGAACGCCTGATGGATAGCCTTAGCCGCGCAGCTCATCGGCTCGACCAGCACGTGCAGGTGCTTCAGTCCGACGGGCATTTTGACGATAAACTCCGCGTCCTCGACGTAGAATTCGGTGAGGAAGCCGTGCAGCAGGTTGATTCCCCGTTCATAATACGTCTCTTCGCTGGTCATGTCCGAGGTGCCGATCTGGTCGTAGATCGACCCTCCCGGCCGGCGGACGGTGGCCGTAACGTAATCGCCCGGCCGGACATGCGTCACTTTGCTTCCCACCTCGACGACAACGCCGAACGACTCGTGCCCCAACACCAGAAAATCGTAGCCCGGCGGCGGGTTGCCGTACTTGGCCTCGTTGATCTCCTTGTCGGTGGCGTCGACGCCCACCTTCAACACTTTGACCAGAACCCCGCGCCCGCCCGGAATGTCAGCAACCTTGGGCTTGGGCAAGTCTGCCAGATGGACGCTGTTGGGAGTTCCCGGACAAACGGCAATGGCTTTCATAACAGACCACCTTCGAAGGGCATCGCACAAATAAACCAGACGCGACGGCAATCTATTCCCAACCGGGCGGCGGTTCAAGGGTCGGGGAAGCAGAGATAAGCGAAATGCCCACCGCAACACGCAAGAAACCGCCTCGTCGCCCGCCTCCGACGATGCCGCCACTCGATAGCCCGGCGGCCGCGCCCGTTCGTGCCAGTGCGTCGCGCCACGACCTGCGGGCCATGCTCGGCGATGGCGCCGCGTTCAGCGTCATGGTGGGCATTGGCGAGACCTATCTGCCAGCGTTCGCCCTGGCGGCGGGCCTGGGCGAGGTGGCGGCCGGCTTGGTGGCCACGCTGCCGCTGGTCGCCGGTGCGGTGCTGCAACTCGTCTCTCCGGCCGCGGTGCGTTGGCTGAAGTCGCACAAATGGTGGGTGGTGCTCTGTGCGTCGTGCCAGGCCGTGGCCTTCCTGCCCTTGGCCCTGGGCGCCTATACCGACCAGGTTGGCTGTTGGCTGGTGTTTGGCATGGCGGCCATCTACTGGGGCGCCGGACTGGCTACGGGTCCGGCCTGGAACACCTGGGCGGGCACACTCGTGCCCGACAACCTGCGGACCTGTTTCTTCGCACGCCGCACGCGGTTCAGCCAGTTCGGCACCTTGGCCGGGTTTGCCGCCGGCGGGCTGACGTTGCAGTTCAGCAAGGGTTGGACCGCGCCCTGCGCACCGTTCGCCCTGCTGTTCATGACGGCGGCAGTGGCACGGTTCGTCTCGGCCAGTTTCCTGGCGCGTCAGAGCGAGCCTTGCCCGCCCAACGACGAACATCGCAGGGTCGGACTGCGAGAACTGTTCGGCGGGCCAGGCGGACGTGTGGATGGCCCGTTGCTGATCTATCTTTTGGCGGTGCAAGCGGCGGCCCAGTTTGCCGGCCCCTATTTCACGCCGTTCATGCTCAAACAAGTCCGGTTTTCCTATCTGGAGTACGTGCTGCTGATCGCCGCATCCTTCGCGGCCAAGGCCGTTGCTTTGCCGGCGCTGGGTCGCTTGGCCCGCCGCATCGGAGCCAGGCAACTGCTGTGGATCGGGGGCGTGGGCATCGTTCCCGTATCGGCGATGTGGCTAGTGTCGAACACGTTTGGTTACTTGCTGTTCGTGCAGGTGGTCGCGGGCCTGGCTTGGGCGGCTTATGAATTGGCCATGTTCCTGTTGTTCTTCGAGGCCATTCCCGACAAAGAGCGCACCAGCGTGTTGACGATCTACAACGTCGGCAACGCCCTGGCAACCGCCTGCGGAGCGCTATTGGGCGGCAGCGTGCTGTGGCTGGCCGGAGAGCGGCCAGAAATCTATCTCACGCTGTTCGGTGTCTCGTCGCTGGCCCGGCTGGCGGCGCTGGTGTTCCTGACCCGCGTCCCGGCGATCGACTCGCGTCCCAAGGAGATGCCGGCACGGAGGATACTGAGCCTGCGGCCCGCCGTCGGCTCGGTCGATCGGCCTATCCTCGCCAGTCTGCCGGCGCCGGACCAGACGACGTGAATTGCCGGCAAATAGCCTCACGGCGTGAATCGCTCGATTCAATCTGCCCAATCGGCCGAATCTTAGGAATGGCGAGTATCAATTGCCCCACGGCGGTCCGCGGCTCGCGGTAGGCGCAAGCACACCGCAGCGCGAGGGAGCGATGAGTCAAAAAAAAGAGAGCGCAATTTGGCCGTTTCTGCTGGTCCTGACGGGGCTGTTTGCGCTCGTCGCCGCATCGCCGCGTCCTTGGCAAACGGGGTCGCGCGAGGCTGGCGCTGTTGCGCATTTACCGCGGCTAGTCGGAGGACAGACAACGCCGGTGCATGAACAAATCTGCGCCGATGAGCCCGTAGGGTGGGACCAGCGAGCTTGCGAGCGCCGGCCCACCGTAAACGACGTCGCGATCGGTAGGCCGGCGCTCGCCAGCTCGCTCTTTCCGCCCTACACACAAGACATACAAGCACGTTCCGGCAACCAGGCGGCAACAACTGACGATGCGCCGACGCTCGCCCCGGCCGAAGCCGCCGATTTCGGCAATAACGTCCACGATGGCTTGGCAGTCGAATCGGAAGCGTCCGATCGCACGGCTTCGGCCGACGACTTGCTGACACTGCGCGACGCCGACGAAGACGATCATCGCCCCTCCGCGGTTGAGCGCCCAACAGCCGCGAACGACGAACCACCGCCCGGCGACGTTGAACCGATAGCGGTGGCCAGCAAGCCAGGAAGCAACCATCGTCAACGCCGTGCCGCGTCACCTCGCCACGCTCTGAATGCCGACCGGCGACCGCGCACGATTTGGGGCGAACCTCTGGCATTGCTCGACCAGCTTGACAGCTTGGCGTGCGAGTGCGACGCCGGGCAATGGGCTTCACAAGCGGCCGACCTAATCCGGCTGCTGTGCCGCGCCGAGCAACTGCACGCGCCGCGCACCAGCCTGGTGCTCAAGCGATTGCGCGACTTGGTGGACCCCGCGCACCCACTGATGGTGCTTGGCGAGCGGACTCCGAAACGAGGCGAACTGCGGCGGCTTCGCTACGCCGTGCTGCGGCGTCTCGATTTTTGGGAGTTGGTGCCCGATCTGGCCGACCGGGACGAGCCCCAGCCGGCGAGCGGCCACACCGTTTCGCTTTCGACGTCGCGACGGACGGCCAGCACCGAGCAGCATCTGGCAAAGCTGCTGTCTCACTTGGAACGCTTCGAGCAGACGGGGTTGACCGACGACGGACGCGATCTGGCCGCCGACGTCGTGCTGATTCAGGCCACCGACGAGAAGCTGACCGCCCGCTCGCGCCGCTGGCTCGACTGGAACTACCGCAATTCGAATCTGCGCATCGTGGTTTCGAAAGAATTCATCAACCGCCTCGTGCCGACCCAGCCGGCCGTGGAAGAACCGGTTCATGACCGCATCCTTGGGGTGCCGACGCGCGGCTGGAGCACTTCGACGGCGCGCCTCAGCATCCGGCTTGTGCCCGACGCGCAAAGCCTGCGGTTCGCCTTGGAGGCCCGCGGCGTCGTGCTGGCGCGGACCACGTCGCGCCGCGACCCCGTGACGCTCTACAGCAACAGCGACTCGGCGTATTTTGCCCGTAAGCAGTTCGAGCTGACCGCGGCCGGCCTCAAGACCTGGCCCACGGAGGCCGAAGTGTCGAATTCGTCGCGGCTGCGGGGCGTCGAAACCGACTTCGACGACGTGCCGATCCTGGGGTTTGTCGTCGAGGAGATCGCACGGGCCAAGCACGCCGAGAGCGAGCCTGCGGTGCGGCGGGTGGCCCGGCGGAAGGTGGCGACGCGCGTGCAAGAAGAGATCGATTCGGCGATCGAGCCCAAGTTGGCGGAGGCCCGCAAGCTTTATCAGCAGCGGGTCGTGGGGCTGGTGGCCGGGCTGCAAGTGGAGCCGACGGTGATCGAGTTGCAGACCAGCGAGGCCCGCGTCACGTCGCGGCTGCGGCTGGCCGGCGACGAGCAGCTCGCGGCCTGCACGCCCCGCCCGATGGCCCTTTCCGACAGTCTGGCCAGCGTGCAGATTCACCAGTCGTTGGTGAACAACATCGGCGACCGGCTTGACCTCGACGGCCAGACGTTTACCTTGCCCGACTTGCAACAGCGGCTGCTCAAAGCCTTTCAGCTTCCGCCCGATGCGTTGCCGGAGGAGTACCCGGCCGATCTGCGAATCACCTTTGCCAAGCGTGACGCATTGACGGCCCGCTTCGACGCCGGACGCGTCGAGTTCACCTTGGGCGTGTCCGAGCTGCACAAGTTCCCCAAGACGTGGCGCGAATTTCAGGTGCGCGTCTATTATCGTCCGCAGGTCCGGGGCCTCGACGTCCGGCTGGTCCGCGACGGCACGGTGCAGCTCCGCGGCGAGCATTTCGGCCACGAGCCGCAGATCGCCCTGCGCGGCATCTTCAGCAAGGTGTTTTCACCCGACCGCGAGCTGGTGTTCGTCGAGCCGCGGCTGTTGAGCGACGCCCGCCTGGCGGGCCTGAGCGTGACGCAATGCGTGCTGACCGACGGCTGGATCGGCCTCTCGTTCGGCACGGGCTCGTTGCGGGAGGCTCGGCGCACGGTCGGGGCCATGTACTAGGATTTTGGATTCGTAAGGCGGGCTGGCGAAGCACAAGTTCGCGGCTATACTTCACGCCGCCGAGAATGAGACATTGGCGGTGGCTGGGGCAGAGCCTGGCCGCGTGGAGGCTGGCACTTCGTTCATCTCGGCGGCCAGGCGATGCCCCGGTTGGACGCACCGGGGCATCGCTTGGCCGCCAGGCTGTCGACGCGCGCCGCCCGCTATCTGGCCAAGCTCTGCCCCAGCCACCGCTTTTCCTCGCTGCAAAACGTCTCATTCTCGGCTGCGTGAAGTATAAAAACCCTACGATGCGGGCGGCCCGCCATAGCGCCGGCGCCAGGCCTCAAGCTCTCGCCGCAAACGTTCCAATTCCTCGCCGGATTCCTTTAACTCCGTTGCCAGTCGCTCGCGTTCAGCCTCGGCCCGGTCGCGTTCGGCCGCGAGCGCGGCCTCCAGCGCCGCTTCGCGCTCATCGGGCGTCGGCAGCCAGCGGCCGGCGACCGGATCGTAGTACCGCAACCACTCGCCGTCGCGCTCCAGGTCCAAACCAAGCACTTCGCTCGGTAAGCGGCCGTTCGCCATTTCAATGGGAACGAGCTTGCCCTCGCTCATCCGGTAACCTTGCAACGGCGGATCGAGATACTCGTCCTTGGGGTCGAACAAAAAATACTCGCGGACCGGCATCTCGTCCTGGTAGATCGACATCTTGTCGTCGATGTCTTCGCCTTGCGTCGATTTGCTGGTCAGCTCGATGACGACGTCGGGAACGTGCTCTTCCTCCCAGACAAAGTAGGCGTCGCGCGGCTTGTCTTTGGGCACGCCCACGGCGACGAACACATCGGGCGAAACGTGCTTGCGGCGGTTGCCCTTCTCGTAATACACGAACATATTGCCCGACACATAGATCATTGGATCGGCGGCGAAATGCCGGTCGAGCACTTTGACCCCGATGAGCAGGTTGTCGCGATGGATCGGCGTTTCGCCCACGGGTCGGCTGTCTCCGGTGGGATAAAAGACTTCGGCGTCGTCCCGCCGCGACGGCGAAATGGCAGGCGTTGTCGCCATGGTGGTGTCTCCCGCATCGGCCCCGCTCTGATTATACTTCACGCGGCCGGGAATGAGACGTTCTGCCGCGAGGAAAAGCGGTGGCTGGGGCAGAGCTTGGCCAGGTAGCGGTTGGCACCCGTCAACAGCCTGGCGGCCAAGCGATGCCCCGGTGCGTCCAACCGGGGCATCGCCTGGCCGCCGAGAT
>DATLUO010000029.1 GCA_035533075.1 Pirellulales bacterium
GATCCAAAATACGGCCATCTACTCCCGCTGCCAGCGTTGAGCATCCTTGCTCTTCCATCGTCACAGCCTCCTTGATGCTTGGTTTTTGACCAAACATAAGTTATCAGGAGGCTGTGACTTGCGCAAAGACGAACGGTATTGAGCTTAAACCTGACGATGTTGCGCGTGAAAGACCTGGAGGCGTGCCTCGACTTCGAATCGGCGGCCGACGAAAGCGCCTGGATTCGCGATTTTCAAGCCTGGGTGCGCGAGCGGTTTCCGGCAGCTTAGACGATCACGCTGCCGCAGTTGTCACTCGTCGCGCAATTCGACGGCGGAGCCGTCGCTGAGGCCGGCGAGGTGGTAACGCGCTATGTGCGGCCGCGCGGCACCGCCAAAAATTGACGGACGCCGCCGCCGATTTCATTTATGTCGATGATTGATCGCCCTCAGCGCGCTACGGGCGTGGTGAATTCGGGCGCGGCGGATTTCCGGCCGGCCGCGTGCCGGGGTTCATCGCCTGCGGAGCATAAAATGGGCCGAAGCCGCTGCCGGTCGGTGGCGAGTTCCACCCGAGCCCTTCCGTTTCACTCAGTAACTGATCGAACCGCTTGTCGATGATCGTGCGGCGCCCGTCGTTACGCTTGGCGATGGTGTCACGAAGCTTTTTGACCTTCGCCTCGATGCGGGCAACTTCCAGCTCGCGGGCTTTCTGTTGAGCGTCGAATTGCCGGCTCAGGGTGTCGTGCAGCTTCTCCTTGAGCTCGGCCTTCTGCTTCTCGTCCGTGGCGTCGGCGAGTTGCTTGGCGAGCGATTCCGCCTCGTTGGCAAGCTGGCTGTCTTGCGCGCCGAGCTGTGCCAATTCGACAGTGCCTTGGTCCGCCGACCCGAACTGCAACATGTACGCGGCGCCCGCTCCGTTTCGAGGCGCGGGGAATCGATGGGCTGGTTGTTGTGCCTTCGCCGATGGGAGCGAGAGTGCCACCGCGGCAAACGCGAGACTGGAAATTGACAAGCCTGTGACGAATGTTAAACGCATTTGAGTCTCCTAGGTTTGGTGAGGCCCCTGGGCATTCCCGGAAGACCGGGTCGCACGGGCACATACTGCAAGCCCCGGGTATCTGTTGAGTTCCACCCCAGGCCTTCGGCGTCGTTGAGCAACTGTTCGTAACGATTGTCGATGATCTTGCGGCGCGAGTCCGTGCGCTTGCGCACCAGCTCGCGAAGTTTTTCTACGCGAGCCTCGATCCGTGAGATTTCCAGATCGCGCAGCTTTTGCTGGGCATCGAATTGCTTTTCCAAAGCGGCGGAAAGCTTCTGCTTTAGATCCGTTCGTTCTTTTTCATCCTCGGTGTCGGCCAATTGGTGCGCCAGCGATTGTACCTCCGATTCAAGCTGCTGATCCTGAGCCGTCAGTTCTTGCACCGCAGGATCGGTGCCCGACGCAGCGATGCCTCCTCCCCAACCACCGTAGGGTGTCGACGAAACGGCGCTGTACGTCGTGGCCGGTGGATAAGCGTAGTTCGCTTGCGGCGCGGTTTGGCCCACAATGCCGGTCTGCGGAATGGGCCCACCAGGGCGGACGCCGGGCGCGGCGGTGGTACTCGGCCCGGCAACCTGCTGGGGTGGCTGGGCGTCATTCCCGGCCAGGGCTTCCGCCGCGGTGACTTCTCGTTGCGCCGCGGCCGCTTGCTGAGCCGCCGCACGTTCGTGGAAAAGAAGGGCGAGGCCGGCAACGGCCAGCGCGACCGCCGCGACGATAGAGAGCGTGAAACGCATGGTTACCTCCGAACTGGTATCAGGGATTGTTATTGAACTGACGCTCGAGGCCTTGCAACTCTGCTTCGAGCGTGACGATGCTTTCTTTGCCATTACCGCCTGGCGACGACGCCGGTTGCTCCAGCTCGCGCTGGAGCTTGTCGATCGCGCCCGCGGTCTCCGAGACCTCACGTTCCCAATCAGCCAGGTGCGGCAGGGCTGGTGAAAGAGCGGATTCCTTCGTCGCCGCCCTATCCTTGGAGGCTGTAGCGTCCGACGGCGGACGCTGATGCCCCTGATTACCCGCGGTCCCTGCGAGCTTATCTGGCAGCCACCAAGCCAGGATGGCCAGCAGGCAACCCGCAACGGTTCCGCAACCGATCCAGGCCGTTCGCCGAGTCCATCGACGCCAGCCAGGCCGGCGTGACAACAAGCGGGCCGGCCGCGGCGCGATGGCCGGTTGTTGCAAATACGCCAAGTGGGCGGCGAGCAGCTCCGCCACTTCCGTAGCCGACTGAAAACGCTGAGCCGGATCTTTGGCGTGCAGCTTCTCAATGATCTCCGCCAGCCAATCGGGCACTTCGGGATTCGCCTCGCGAATCGGCCGCGGCGTGTCGACGCAAAGCCGCCGCCAGACGGCCATGAACGTCTCGGCGCGAAAAGGCGAATGCCCGGTACACATGGCGTAAAGCACGCTGCCCAAGCTGAAAAGATCGGAGCGATGGTCGACGGTTTCGCCGCGGGCCTGTTCGGGCGCCATGTATTGCGGCGTGCCCGCGATGATGCCGCTGGCCGTGAGGCTGGCCTCGTCGATCGTGCGGGCCAGGCCAAAGTCGGTGATTTTCACGCGCTCGACGCCGTTCTCCAAAAGGATGTTCGCCGGTTTGATATCGCGATGCACGAGCCCCTGTTCGTGCGCCGCGGCCAGTCCCGCGGCCACCTGCCTGCCGATGCGCAGGATCTCGTTCACCTCCAGCGGCCCGTGCCGGTCGAGGCGGTCTTGCAACGAACAGCCCGGCACGTAAGTCATCACCAGGTAGGGCAGGCCCTCGTTTTTGGCCACCGAGTGAATCGCCACCACGTGTTCGTGAACCACGGCCGCCGCCGCCTGGGCCTCTCGGGCAAAGCGGCGTCGGGCAGCGCCGCTATTGGCAAGCTGCGGCGAAAGCACCTTGATCGCCACATACCGGTTCAGCTCGGGATCGAGCGCTTTGAGCACCACGCCGAATCCGCCCGAGCCGATCAGCTCGGTGACCAGATAGCCGCCAAAGCGGCCTAGATAGCGGTGATCGTCGCAGGGCAGAAGGAAGCCGAGCCACGGTTGCTCGGGTTCTTTTGACGCGCCGGCGGCCTCATCACCAGCCAAGTTGTCGCACGCCAAATGCGATTGCGCTTTTTGCCACCAATCGCGGCCTGCCGCCAGCGACTCCAGTTGCGTTCGGCACGGTTCGCAATGCTCCAAGTGGGTGCCGAGCTGTTGCTGCGCCTCTTCGGCAAGACAATCGTCGAGCGCCAGCCGCAGCCGCGTTTGATCGCAGTTCAATCTAGGTGCAACCATGGCGATGAGGGATATAAGGGATGAGAGATGAGCGATGAGAGGGGCAGCATCCGCTTGCGCTTCTCATTGCTCATTGCTTACCTTCCACTTCTTCAATCTTTGCTCGGAGGCGTGCCATCACGCGGCTGCGGGCGATGTAGACCGCGCCCACGCTGATGTCCAGTTCCTTGGCAACGTCGCTGGATTTGCGGCCCTCGACCCCGGTCTGCCAAAAAGCCTGCCAGGTGGCTTGGCGAAACTCTTTTTTCACCGCCTCGGCCGCCCACTGAAACAGATGACGTTCGTATTCGACCGCAAGCAGCCGCGATTCCTGGTCGTCGGCCGGCTGCTGGTCGAGCAACCGCTTGATCTCGCTGCCGCCCACGCCGCCCGGATGTCGCTGCCGGTGCCGCAACGTATTGATCATCACATTGCGGGCAATCTGGAACAGCCAGGCCCGAAACGAGCCACGGTCGGGCCGCTGCCGCCAGCGCTCGATCGACTTGGCCGTGGCCTGGAACACCTCCTGACACAGGTCGTCGGCGTCGGCATGCTGAAAGCCACGCCGCCGTGCCAGCCGGTAAACCAGCGGCCCGTAAATCTCCATAAACTCTTGCCACGCCCGCTCATCCGAAGGCCGGCCCAAGCGGGCCAACAGGCTATCACGAGTGCTGGGCGGGTTTGACATCGAACGATCTCCACACTTATAGACACCGGCCGAACAAGAACCTTTCAGACGTGGATTTTCGAGCTGAATCCGCGAATTCCGTATCAGCACGGCAGAAGCAAAAAAGGCCGTAATCCTCGATGAATTACGGCCTTTTTCTAGTCGGGGCGACAGGATTTGAACCTGCGACCTCTTGACCCCCAGTCAAGCGCGCTAGCCAGGCTGCGCCACGCCCCGATCCAGGCGTTCGTTCGACAAGCCAACCCGAAGCGCGGTTCGCGCGCCGATCACGTCGAACCGAAAGAGTATGGCAGATCGACCCGCGGTTTTCAACCTAAACCGGCCACATGCTTGAATTCCCCACCGCGCAACGACTAAGATGCTGCCATCAACGTCAAAGACGCATCCACGCTCCCAACTTCCTGGAGATCGCCGTTCCGTGGGCCATCAGCAAACCAAACAGCATCGTGCCGGCAAACGTTCCTATCACCAAATCGGGCTGGTCCGCGGGCAATTCGGCAACGTGCCCGAAGATCAATGGCTCGATTGGATCGCCAAAACGGGCTTTGATGGCTGGGAAGAGGCGAGCTGGGAACTCGATCTGGACCGTTGCGGCGACGATGCGGGAGCCAAAGCCTACGCCGAAGAGCGTGTCGCCAAAGCCAAGAAGCGCGGCTTGGAGATCTTTTCGGTGGCCGCGCACTTGCAAGGTCAGGCCCTGGGCGATGAACCCAGCGCCAAAACCGTGCAGTTCCTGGGCGGCGAGTCGGCCGAAGCCTACGCCAAGTGGCGCGCGGCCGGCAACCAGCCGCCACGCACCGACCCGTTTTATGTGCCGCCCGAAGTCGGCCAGATCGCGCAGCGGCAGGCCGCCACGGCCCTGGTCAACGCAGTCCGGCTGGCACATTTCCTGGGCAAGCTCGAAGACCGCGTGGTGCCGGTGTCGGGCTTCGTCGGTTCGCCCGCCCATTGCTGGAGCCATTGGTTTCTCTTTCCGCCGCTGCCCAAGTCGATCGGCGGGCACGAAATCCCCGATGTGTTCAAGGTCAGCCTGGAGCTGCTCGTCGAGCGGTTTTCGCCGGTGTTGCAGGGCTGCCTCAAATACGGCACCACGTTCGATTTGGAATGCCACCCCAGCGAACGGGCGATGGGCGACATCACCAGCGCCGGCGAATATCTGGCGGCGCTCGACGCGGCCGGCTTCGAAAAGGCGGCCGGGTTCAACTTCGACTGCTCGCACATGGAGTGGCAAGGCGTGTCGGGCATCGACTTTATCCGGCAGTATGGCCACCGCATTCACTGCGCCCACATCAAGGGCGTGCAAGTGGTCCGCGGCTATACGCGCAACGGCCTGCTGGGCGGGCACCGGCCGATGGGCGATAAGCACAACGGCTGGAATTTCGTCACCTCCGGCACCGCGCGCGACGCGACCTCGACCGAGGAGCTGTTCGTCGAGCTGAACCGGGCGGGTTTCAGCGGCGCCGTCTCGATCGAATGGGAAGACAACGACGTCGAGCAGCACGCCGGCGCCAAGCAGGCCCTGGCCAACGTCCACCGCGCCGACCAGCCCCCCAGCCACATGCGGCACGACGAGCAGTTGAGGGCCTAATCGGGGCAACGACGGTAGTGGCCTGGTTGGGGACGTGCGGCGGCCTTCCTAGGCCGTCGACGAGGGGGGACGGCCTGGGAAGGCCGCCCCACGTCCGCTCGCAATCCGCCATTGCCGCGCGTCGAGTTCCGGCACGATCGAGAAGCGGTCGATGCACGCCGCGGCGTCGATGTCGTGCTCCAGGCCGATCTTCGTCAGGTTGCGACCGCCCTGCGTGAAGCGCAGCGTGGCCGCCAGATCGCTGGCCAGGTCAGGGATTTGCCGGCCCGCCGCGAAGGCCTGCCAGCACGTTCTGGCAATCAACAGCTCGTCGTTGATTTCGCGGCACGTTTCCGCGGCGCCCGGAAGGTCCAGCAGACGGTCGGCAATGAGACCGGCCAGCAGCACGTCTTCTCGAGTCACCGCGCCGCGCGTGCCGGCACACAAGAGATGAACCTTCTCCTCGTCGGCAAGCGCCTGCACCACGGCCGAGGCGTTCACGAAGGCGCCGATCAGCACGCGGCGGGCCCGTTGGCAGTGCATCATGGCCCGAGTGCCGTTGGTCGTGGTGAACACCAACGTTTTTCCGCCGATCGTTGCGTGGGTAAACTCATTGGGAGAATTCCCAAGGTCGAAGCCTTCGATCTTCAGACCGCCGCGCTCTCCGCCCAGCACTGCGCGGCCCTTCGGCAGAGCCGAAGCGACTCGCAGCGCGTCATCCACCTCCAAGCACGGAACAACTTCCCGCGCCCCGGCGGCCAGCGCGTGTGTGATGACGGTCGTGGCGCGCAGCACGTCGATCACCACGACGGCCGCGCCCTCCAGCTCGTCGGGCGTCGTCAGGCTGGGCAAGAAATGGGCCTTGAGGGAAAGCATGCTCCCAGCATAGTCGCCGCCCGACCACGCTCGCGAGCCCTTGGCTCAGAACGGAATGTCATCGTCGTCAATCGGACCGTCGAAGGGCGTCCAGGAATCGTCGTCATCCGCGAGGCCGGGCTCGTCGCTCAGAGGCCGGAGAAAGCGATGCAAGCGCTGGCTGAGGTCGCCACAACGCTTCGCGAGTGGCTCGTGTGAAGCCGCCACGGCGCTCAACGTCCCGCAAAAGCGGTCCAACACCGGCTCGATCAGCGCGGCGGCGAGTGAGAGATCGCCCGTTTGAGCGACTTCGCGCAGGTTGCCGAAGTCGCGTTTCAACGCATCGATCGACGGCCGGTCTTCCGGCGGCTGCTTCAGCTCGACGACGATCTTGGCCAGATCGGACCCGATGGCGAACAATCGCAATGGCACCGACTCGTTTTCCGATGGTCGAACCGTGTAACCCCAAGGGGTGTCGACATCGACGTCAGCGGGATACCTGACCTCAAGTTCGTCTTTGGCCGCTTGTTCTTCGTCAAGGCGGCGGTCGAGCTCCTCCCATTCCCGCTGCTCCGTTTCCCATTCCTCGCGTGTGCGGAGATAGGAAAAGGCAAAACCTTCGTCCATGTTGCAGCCGTCCAGGTGCCAAAACATGGGGCCGGGAAGATCGGCCATCATGTCGCACAGCGGACAATCGTCGTCGACCATCGCATCGTGTCCGCTCACGGCCTCCGGCACGCGCCGACGCTCGTTGTCGTTCACCTGGCGCGGCGTGCGCCCGCTCAAGTCGTGGTCGGGCGAATCGAGCCACCCGTCGCGCGCCGCTGCCAGCCGCGGCACCTCGCTGGTGAGAAAATCGCCCGGCGAGAAAAGATGCCAATTCGCCGACTTGCCCGCTTGCTCGCGGACCTGGTCGTGACACGACCAGATCAGGCGCCGCAGAAGATAGTAGTAGTGTACCCACTCGTGTATGCCGATGCCGGCGAAGCGGTAGGCGTGCGACTCTCGGTCCAGCGGCGGCGGGCATCGTCCCTGAAACGACCATTGGTTCTCGCGGTCTTGCAAATCGGAGGTGAGAAAGTCGCGATTGGCAAAAAGCCGGTCGCGCGGCGTTTCCCCGCGCAGGTCGTCGCGAGGCGTCGTCAACCACCGCTCATGGATCTCGCGCACTCGGTCGTAGTCTGAATGGCCGTAGCGATCAGGGTCGTCCGCGTCGAATTCCAAAGACTCCTTGCCTTTGGTCTCCACAATCGCTGTTTGGCGGTCGTCGCTCCGCGGACTTCTTCCGAACGTCTCGAAGCAAGCCGTCGCGATGAATTCCAACAGCGGCCGACCGTAGAGTATCGCACGCGCATCGAGCGGCGGCTGGGCCAATCGCCGTTGCCGCAACTCGTCGGCCCGGATTTGCCAAGATGAAACGTCGTGCAGAATGACCCAATCGTCGGGCAGATGATAGCAGACATCGAGCTGAGTGGCACACTTGCCGTCGTGGTACGCCACCGAGCCGTCGTGTCCGAACGACGAATACGTCGATTCGTAGGCCAGCAGCCGCGCCGCCAGGTCGATGACGACCAGCCCCGCGTCGTAGGGTTCGTCGCGGATGCCCGACGAAAACCACGCCAGAAAGCTCTTATCGTCGTCGCGAAAGTGGAACCGCTCGATGGCCCGGTCAAGCTCCTCGATGGTTTCCGGTTCGGCGCTGAGAGCGGCCACGACACGGTCGGCGAGACTGCCGTGGCAGTTGCCGGAAATATCGCGAGATGCGTCACGCACAACCAATCGTACTTCACTCATGATGGCTCCTCCGAGCAAATGTTGAAGCCCCGCCAGAGCATGCCGCCATCGTCGCGGATGAGAAGGGCGTTCGTCAATCGGCCGTCGCGATATGCGAGCTTTTGCGCCGTCCATCCATCGATGGCCGACAAAGCACTACGCATTCAGCGCCGGAATCGGCGCGCCGCCTTCGGTGACGATCGGCACCGGGCGGCCTTGCGGATTCACCCAATGGGCGTCGAGGTCGATCCGCAAATGACGGAAAACCGTGGCGGCCAAATCGGCGGGCCGCACGCGGGCGTCTTGCACGTCGTAGCCCTTGCGGTCAGTGCGGCCGATCACTTGCCCGCACGGCAGACCGCCGCCCGCCACCAGCATCGACATGCAGTTCGTCCAATGGCCGCGGCCCGCGTCGGCCGACATCATCGGCGTGCGGCCGAACTCGCCCAGCATCAACACCAGCGTCGAATCGAGCAGGCCGCGTTGCTCCAGGTCGGTGATCAGCGCGTACATGGCCCGGTCGACCGTCGGCAGAATCGGCGTCAGCCCCTTCTGGATGCCGCCCCAGGGCGGCACGTTGTCGCCGTGATGATCGAAGTAGCCCCAGCGACCGCTCACCAGCACGTAGGTGACGCCGGCCTCGACCAACCGCCGGGCAAGCAGTGCCTTCTCGCCCACGCTCACGCGGCCATAAAGGTCGCGGGTGGCATCCGTCTCTTTCGCCAGGTCGAAGGCGTCTTTGACGCGCGGCGAACTGACCATGTCGAAGGCCATTTGGTGGTAGCGGTCGAGTTGCTGCATCGTCGCCGCCCGGTCGAGGCTGTGCTCGAAGCGGTCGAACCGCCGCCGCAGCTCGGCCCGGTCCTGCAATCGCGGCGCGTTCATGCCTTCGACCAGCGCCAGCCGTCCGCCAAGCTCGCCGCCCTTCACCGGCTCGAAATCCTGGCCCATGTGCCCGGCGCCCCACACGTCGGCCTTCCACGAATCGGCCAGTCCGACGAAGGCCGGCAGGTCGGCGGCGTTTGGGCCGCGGAACTTGGCCGCCACGGAGCCCATCGAGGGATAGCCCGCTCCGTCGTTGCCGTCATCGGTGCGTCGGGCCAGCGCGTTGCCGGCCTGCATGGTGATGGGCGTATGATTGCTGGCCGAGCAATCGACGGACCGGATGACGGCCAGCTTGTCCATGATACTGGCTTGCAACGGCAGGTGCTCGCAGATCGTGATGCCCGGCACCTTGGTGCCGATCGTCTGATACGGCCCGCGAATCTCGATCGGCGCGTCGGGCTTGGGATCCCACATGTCGATATGGCTTGGGCCGCCGGAAAGCCAGAAAACGATGACCGAGCGACGGTCGTTGGTCGGGACCGCGGAGGCCGAACGGCGCAAGGTTTCGGCCAGCGAAACGCCGGCGATTCCGGCCAGGCCGGTTTGCAAAAACCAACGGCGCGAGCCGACGCGAATCGAGTCGCTTGGCGGTGGGGCCAGCGGATGCGCTGTGGTCCGCTGAACATGGTGGGCGTGGTGCGCAGACAGCGAATGGTTCATGACCGGGGGCTCCTGTGAAACGCATCAACAAGCGTCAATAGATGCGACAGCGGCCGGCGCGTCAAGGGAAAGAGCGCCTGGCACTCGACCGCCGCTACGCGCCGGGATTGATCTTTCTCTCATAGCTCGCAATCCCAGCTTTTATTTTGCTGCGGACCAGTTCTTCACGGCAATCGGCTAGCAAAGCCATGGCCCGGTCGGCACGTGTAATTGCCTCTACCGCAAAGTCCTCAGTTTCATATTGTGGCGAGTCGATCTCGTAGTCGGCATCCTTCCGGCGCTCGTGCAGATGGGTCAACAACGTTCCGAGCTTGGTTGCACGCTCCTCACCAGAGTTGAGCAGGCGGATCTGCACGAATTGATGAGCGTTTTCAGTCCTTGCTACGCGGCAACCCATGTCCTCAAGAAACGTTCTGGCGCTATGAAATGCCCCGTAGTAAGCCCGGCTGACGACCGAGCGAAGCCCGGCGGGGTCCGTCCGATGCATTACTAACATCTTCCTGGCCAGATCCAAAAACCGTTCGCCGATCATAAATCACTCGATGAAAACGCGCAGGCGGTCAACTGAGTCGGGGGAAATTTTGGCGACTTCGGCGTGCCATTGAAGCTCACGATCAATCACGTCGTCGATGTTCGCGCTTTTGGGTTGCTCGCTAACATGGAAGACCACATTGGGCCGTTCCGGAAACTCGGGATCGACGCTGACCTCGATGCTCACATTGCCGGCGAAGAACTCTTTCGTGAACTGGATGACTTCTTCCATGCCGCGTATCGGCGGGTCGAGTGGTTCGGGAATGTCCAGTCGGTCCCTGTTCGACGGTTCCGACATCGGCGCAAGTGCGTCGCCACTGTCCGTTGCCGGCTGCCGGCGCTTCAACAGTTCGACGCCGACGTTCAATGCCTCTGATCGGTCGCGAAAATCGCCGCGGGCGATGGCCGAGGTGATGTACTTCTCGTTTTCGGGAGATAGATCGGTACTCATTGGCAATGTTCCTCCAACGGTTAAAATACCCTCGCCACGAGATGTGGTCAAAACCTGCCAATCAACGGTTATAGTTCAGTCCCGCTCCTAGATTGGCGCACGCCGCGCCCCATTGCCATGCCCACACCACTCCGTTTCGGCCTCATCGGTTACGGCGCCTGGGGCAGCCACCACGCACGGGCGATCAACTCGATCTCAGGATCGACGCTGGCGGCCATCTGTGCCCGGTCGCCGGCCAGCCAACAGCAGGCACGGGCCGATCATCCGCAGGCGCGGCTCTATGCCGACTACCAGGCGATGCTCGCCACCGAAGAGCTCGACGCGGTGAGCGTGGTGCTGCCGTCCGACGTGCATTTCGAAGTCGCCCGTGCGGTGCTTGAATCGGGCCGGCACCTGCTGCTGGAAAAGCCGATGGCGCTGAGTGTCGAGCATTGCGACGCGCTGATCGAGCTGGCCCGTGCCCGGCAGCGGCGGTTGGCGGTGGGGCACGAGCTGCGGCTCTCGTCGCTGTGGGGCAAAGTCAAACAGCTCATCGACGCCGGCGCGATCGGCGAGCCGCTCTATGCGCTGGTCGAACTGTGGCGTCGGTCCTATCGGCCCGGTTCGGGCGGCTGGCGTTACGACATCGGCCGCGTGGGAAGCTGGATTCTGGAAGAGCCGATCCATTTCTTCGATCTGGCCCGCTGGTATTTTTCGGGCGTCGGCGAACCGACAAGCGTGTTCGCGCAGGCCAACGGCAAACGCGCCGACCATCCGGAGCTGCACGACAATTTCTCGGCGATCGTCACGTTTCCTCGCGGCCGCTATGCGGTGATCACGCAAACGCTGGCCGGCTGGGAGCACCACCAGGTGGCCAAAGTCACCGGCAGCGAAGGCGCGCTCTGGGCCCGCTGGAGCGGCGCCATGGACCGCACCTTCGAGCCGACGTTCGGGCTGCAACGGCTCGAAGGCGAGACCGTCGTCGAGGTGCCGCTGGAAAAGAAGAGCGGCGAGGTGTACGAGCTGGTCGACGAGATCGAGGCCTTTGCACGGGCCATTCGCGACGGCTCGCCGCTGGCGTGCAGTGGAGACGATGGCCGCTGGTCGGTGGCGATGTGCCTGAAGGCCGAGCAGTCGCTCGCCGCGGGTGGGCCGGTTGGTCTGAACTGACGGCTAACCAACGGCGCTACGATCGGCGGCGCTTGCGTGAACCGTTACCTGCTGTGGCGGGACTGATGTCGATCCGCTCACTTGGCCGCCATGCGCAGGCCGGCGTCGAGCCGCAACACCGTGCCGTTGAGCATCCGGTTTTCGATCGCGTGCTGGACCAACGCGGCGAATTCGTCGGGCCGGCCGAATCGCTGCGGGAAGGCCGGTTGACGCGACAACGACTCGCGGACGTTTTCGGGCATACCGTCCATCATCGGCGTGTCGAAGATGCCCGGCGCGATCGTCACCACGCGGATGCCGAAAGCGGCCAGTTCGCGCGCGGCCGGCAACGTCATGCCCCCCACGCCGGCCTTCGACGCCGCGTATGCCACCTGGCCGATCTGCCCGTCGAACGCGGCCACCGAAGCCGTGGTCACGATTACACCCCGTTCGCCTTCCTCGTCGGCCGGGCCGTCTTTGATGGCGGCCGCGGCCAGCCGCAGCACGTTGAAGGTGCCGATCAGATTGATGCGGATGACGCGGCTGAATAGTTCCAAGTCGTGGATTCCTTCGCGGCCCACGATCCGGCCGGCCGCCACAATGCCCGCACAATGCACCACGCCCGACAGTCCGCCGAACCGGGCTTGCGCTGTCTGAACCGCGGCGATCGCGGTCGCTTCGTCGGTGACGTCGGTTTCAACGAAGCAGGCCGCCTGAGGAAACTCGGCGGCGATCGCTTCGCCGCCAGCGCGGTCGAGATCGGCCACGACCGCGCGGCCGCCCGCCGCCACCAATCGGCGCACGCAGGCGGCGCCCAGGCCGGAGGCGCCGCCGGTTACCAGAAATGTGCGATCGGTGATTTGCATGACTCACAACATGGAAAAACAATCCGATCTGGTCAAGCGACCGGGGCACAAGATATGCTAAAGGAACGACCACACATGGATTATTATTCCGACGACATTTTCGACGGCCGGCTCGATTCGAGCGAGCGAGGACCGCTGCTCGTGCAAACGCTGCCCGTGGCAGGCGACGAGCGTCCGGCCCCGGCGGGACGGCAAGTTCTCTTGCCGGCGGCGTTGTTCGTGGCGACCTGCCTGAGCACGTACCACGTCGGCGGGCTGGCCTACGCCGTGCCCGTGATGCTGATTCTCACAACACACGAGTTGGGCCACTTCTTCCAGGCATTGCGATACCGCGTGCCTGCCAGCTTGCCGTTTTTCATTCCGATGCCGGTCCCTCCCGTCGGCACGATGGGGGCCGTGATCGGCATGCAGGCCCACGTCGGCGATCGCAAGGCACTGTACGACATCGGCATCACCGGCCCTCTGGCGGGACTTGTGCCCGCGATCATCTGCTCGATCGTCGGACTGCAATGGTCGCACGTCGAAATTGTCAACCACGGGGCTGCTGAACACGTGAAGTTTATCTCGCTCGGCGAACCGTTGCTGTTCAAGTTGCTGTCGCACCTGACATTCGGCCCACTAAACGAAGGGCAAGACGTTATATTGCACCCCCTGGCCTTTGCCGGTTGGGTTGGCATCTTCATCACCGGGCTGAATTTGATTCCGATCGGGCAACTCGACGGCGGCCACGTGCTCTACGCCCTGTTGTTGCGTCGGGCGCATCGGATCGCATTGTTCCTGATCTTCGCGGCCACGTTCGCCATGTTCGTGTTCCAATACTGGGGCTGGTCGTTGATGTTGATGCTGCTGTTCTGGACAGGTCCGCGACATCCGCCGACGGCCGACGACGGAGTGCCGCTGGGCAGAGGCCGCATCGTTCTCGGCTGGCTGACGCTGGCCTTCGTCCTGATTGGCTTTACACCCGAGCCGTTCAATTTCGGAAATCCTTAGCCTGTCACGAGGACGTTGCCATGTCGAAGAACCAACGGCACACCGCCCGCCAGCCTGCCACGAAGTTCGCTCATCTGCGAAAGAAGATCGACCAGCGGAAGTTGGACTCGGCGAAGGCGAAAAAGAAACCTTGATTTGGCCGAAGCGGTCTGATGTCGATTTGTTTTCTTTGCCCGCTGGGACACCGCATGACCGTGCCCGACGATTGCGTGGGCCAGGAAGACCGCTGCCCGGTTTGCCAACAACGTGTGATCGTGCCCGATCGGTCGCTCGAGGCCTCGGCGGATGAGAAGCCGGCAATCTCCGCGGCAGAGTCGTCGTCGTCCGAAAATCTGGTCTGTGCCGTGCCGGAGATCGTCGTGGCTGCCCCGACCGCTTTGACGCCGGCGGCGGGCGCTGCCGGAGTTGGTATACCGCTTCCTGGCCAGCCTCTGCCCCAGTCGCGAAAACCTCCGGCGCCGGGCGATGCCGGACATGTTACGATCTTATCGCCGCCTTCGTTGCCGCCGCCGCTACTATCGGCAGTTCCCGCACCGCCACCGACTTCGGTCCCGCCGAGCGCCGCGGCCGCCAAGGCGCCCGTGCAATGGTCGGCATGGGCGCCGGCAGATGCGCTGGCTGCCTACCCGGTCGTCCGGGCCAGTCCGCGGCAGCTCGAAATCGCCTATTGGCTGGCTTGCCTGCTTCCGTTTGCTACGCTGTTTTCGGTTGCCCCGGCACTGCCGCACCTCGAGCTTGCCGGAGCGCCGGCCTGGTCGCGAGTCATGCTCTTGATGGCGATGTTGGAGTTGGCCTACGCCGCCTGGCTGGCGATGCTGCCCGATGGCTCGACGGTCCGCGTGGGCACGGTTCTCTTTGCCGCAATCGCCCTTCTTTATTTGTTTGGCATGGCCGCCCTTGGCGTGCTGCCGGAGCCGGCGTTGGCGTCGTTGGGCCTGACCGGCATGCGTTGGACGGCGGTGGCCTGGTGCGCTTTGGCGCTGCTCACGACGGCAGGCAGCAGTGCCGCTTGCCATTGGGTCGGCCGGCATTGGCAAGCGTAGCGTTAGCGTCCTCGCTTGCGCGGACGGTTGAACTTGATTTTCTCGCCAGGGCGGTATAACATGCGTTTAAGTTGTTGAGCATTTGGAACTTATGTCCTGATTCCGTTTTCTAGGGATGGCACAAGGGAGTCTCATGATTCGCTCGCTGTTTTCGCTGCATCGTATTCGTTCGCGCTACGTGCCTTGGTGTTTGGCCGCAATGGTCGTGTTTGCGGTCCAGGGTTCGCTGGCCGAACTGAGCGGACCGACGGCCAGCGACCGCCAAATCACGCTTTCGGTCATCAGCCTGCTGAAACTCGATCACCTCTCCCGGCACCCGCTGGACAACGAGATCGCGCACCGGACCTTGAAGGGGTTCCTGAAGATGCTCGATCATTACAAAGTCTACTTCTACCAGTCGGACATCGACTCGTTCATGAGCCACGTGGACGAACTGGACGACAAGCTCAAGGCCGGCGACACCAGCTTCTCTTATACGATTTTCAGCACCCTGCTCAAGCGGATTGACGAGCGGGTGCAGACGATCGACGAGCTGCTGAACATGGACCACGACTTCACGGTCGATGAAGAGATGGTGAGCGATCCCGACGCGGCCCAGTATCCCAAAGACGCCGCCGAGGCCCGCGACCTGTGGCGAAAGCGGATCAAGTACGACCTGTTGCTGTTCAAGGCCGACGATCTGTCCAAAAAGGACGAAAAAAAGGAGGCCGATAAGGCCGACGAAAAGGGGGCCGACGAGCAGTCGCCCAAAGACCGGCTCACGCGGCGCTACCATAGCTTTGCCAAACGGATGCGCCAGACCGATCACGAAGAGTTGCTGGAGATGTATTTGACCAGCCTGATGACGTCCTACGATCCGCACAGCAACTACATGGCCCCCAAGACGCTGGAAAACTTCAAAATCATGATGCGTCTCGACCTGGAGGGGATCGGCGCGTCGCTGCAATTTGACGACGGTTACACGGTCGTCAAAGAATTGATCCCCGGCGGCGCGGCGCAGAAAGAGGGGCATCTCAAGCCCGAAGACCGGATCGTGGGCGTCGGCCAGGGCCCGGACGGGTCGATCGTCGATACGGTGGACATGAAGCTCTCCGACGTGGTCGATATGATCCGCGGCACGCGCGGGACGACGGTGCGGCTGGAAGTCGTGCCCGCCGGCAAGCACGACCGGCAGGTTTACAGCATCGTGCGGGAGAAGATCATGCTGACCGACAGCGAGGCCCGCGGGCAGATCATCGAACACGACCGCGACGGGCAAAAATATCGGATTGGCGTGATCGACCTGCCCAGCTTCTACATGGACATGGAAGCGGCCGGCCGCGGCATTCCGGAGTACAAGAGCACCACGCGCGACGTGACCCGCATCCTGCGAGATTTCCGCTCGAAAGGCGTGGACTGCGTCGTGCTCGACCTGCGCCTCAACGGGGGCGGCTCGCTCACCGAGGCCATCAGCGTCACCGGGCTGTTCCTTGATGAAGGGCCGATCGTGCAGGTGAAAGACAAGGTCGGCAACGTGCAGCACTACGACGACGTGGAACGCGGCACCGAGTGGGACGGCCCGCTGGTGGTGCTGGCCAGCAAGCTCAGCGCCAGCGCCAGCGAGATTTTCGCCGGGGCGATCCAGGACTATCAGCGCGGCATCATCGTGGGCGACACCACGACGCACGGCAAGGGGACCGTGCAAAGCCTGCTCGATCTGGGCAGGCAGCTTTTCCGCGTCACGATGAGCGCGCCCAAGCTCGGAGCGCTGAAGATCACGATGCAGCAGTTCTATCGGCCCGACGGCGACAGCACGCAGAACCGCGGCGTGTTGGCCGATGTCGTGCTGCCCTCGATGACCGACGTCATCAAGGGAATCGGCGAATCGGAGATGGACTACGCTTTGGCGTTCGACCGCGTGGAGCCGGTGCCTCACGAGCACGCCGGGCTGGTCGACGGCAACCTCGTCGACCAGTTGAAGGCCGCCTCGGCCAAGCGGCAAGAGGGTTCCGACGGCTTCAAGAAGCTGCTGCGCAACATCGATCGTTATCAGCAGCAAAAGAGCCGCAAGACGATCACGCTCAACGAGGAAAAATATCTCGCCGAGCGGGCCGAGCTCAACGCCGAGAAGGAGGAGGAAGACCAACTCGACGATCTCACTCACTCGCGGCGAGTGGTGTTCGACACCAAGTCGTTCTACAACCAGGAAGTGCTGGACATCGCCGTGGATTACTTGCGGCTGGTGAAGCGCGTGGCACGGGCAAACTAGGACGCGCCAAGTCCCAGTTCTTCAATCGAGGCGGCCGAAAGCAGCGCGCATCCCAAATCCGTCAGCCGATCGCTTGGCGATTCCTGCAAACGGGCCGCGACCGCGGGCGGCAATGGACCAAAGCGGGCTTCGAGTTGCTTGCGCAGCAGTTCGCGCTGCCCTTCCACCTTGCCACGCTCCATGCCACGCTGCTCGACACCGTCTAACAAACCAATTTCCATCGCCTGCACTCCCGGATCTGGATGGTTCCGCAACATCTCCTCGAACTGCTGCCGTTGCTCTTCTGTCAATCGGCAAGTACGCGCTCACGCACTCGCAGAGCAACGTTTTACGATAGACATTCTCAGGACAATGCACAAGTCGCTGGAGGGCCTCGGCAGCCAACTCTGTTCTCCGCTCTTTGGTTACACGCATCAAGGCCGCCAGGGCAACGCCCAGCCAGTTTTCGTGCCTGACGTACTCTTCGGCATCGAGCGCCGGCAGGCCGACGTAGGGGTAGTTGAAACGCACGAGCTGGTGCTTCCCAAAATACTCCTCGTAGACGTCCCAGCCGATTCCCTCCAAGCCGACTCGCAAATACAACCCGATCGGAAGCACCGGCAAGCCGTGGCGCCGGCGCAGCGGCTCGTAGTAGTGAAACATCCGCTGTCGCAATGGCGCCACCGTGTCGGCGGCTTCGATCTCGACGTGAACGAGGGCGAGCCAACTGTCCGGCGACCGCCCATCTGGGCCCGGCAGCGGCTCGAACATGGCCAACTTTGCGACCACGTCCACATGGCGGCTCTCGCCTCCGAGCGAGTCGCTCATGATCTCCTTGTCCAGCCATTCGGCGCTGCCAAAGTCGAATTGCGCGGCCCAATTCGGGAAAAAGAGCCAAAAGAACTCCGCGAAGAATTCTCGCAGCAGTTTCTTAAAGCGTGGATCATGCATGAGCTACCCCGGCCGGTGCTTGGCCGGGCCGTGCGGGGTCGAGAGGTTCTTGGCCGTGTTGATGATGCCGACGTGCGTGAAGGCCTGGGGAAAGTTGCCTATCAGCCGCTTGTGCTCGACGTCGTACTCTTCTGAAATCAGACCCACGTCGTTGCACAAACCGAGCAGCCGCTCGAAGAGTTCGTTCGCCTCGTCGTCGCGGCCTTGCAAGTGCAGGTTGTCGGCGAACCAGAACGAACAGGGCAGGAACACGCCTTCTCCGACCGGCAGCCCATCGACGCCGCCGTGGGTCAGGTAACGGCGCACGAGGCCGTCGATCGTCAGTTCACGCTCGATGGCCGCCACGGTGCCTTGCACCCGCGGGTCGTCGGCGGGCAAGAAGCCGACCATCGGAATCATCAATAGGCTGGCATCGAGATCCGGCGTGCCGTACGACTGGACGAAGGCGTTCTTCCGCGCGTCGAAGCCCCGCTCGCACACTTCGTCGTGGATTTTTTTTCGCAGCCGGCGCCAGTGATCGAGACGTCCTTCGAGTTGAAATCGCTCGGCCGAGCGGATCATGCGGTCGACGGCCACCCAGGCCATGACGCGCGAGTGCGTGAAGTGCCGCCGCCCGCCGCGCACCTCCCAGATGCCCTCGTCGGCGTGCTGCCACACCTGTTCGACATGTTCCAGCAGGTGCCGCTGCAAGTCCCAGGCGTGCTTTTCGATGTGGATGCCGTGCCGTCGCGCCACGTGAACCACGTCCATCACTTCGCCGAACACGTCCAACTGAAACTGCCGGTGGGCCGCGTTGCCCACGCGCACCGGGCGAGAACCCTCGTAACCCGGCAGCCAATCGAGTTCGATCTCCGTCAGCCGCCGTTCGCCGGCCACGCCATACATCAGGTTCAATTGCGACGCCTTGCCGGCCACCACCCGCAGCAGCCAATCGCGCCATGATTGCGCTTCGTCGAGGTAGCCCGCGTCGAGCAGCGCATAGAGCATGAACGTGGCGTCGCGCAGCCAGCAAAAGCGGTAGTCCCAATTGCGCTGGCCGCCGAGTTTTTCGGGCAGCGACGTGGTGGCGGCGGCCACCATTCCCCCGGTCGGCTGGTAGATCAAGGCTTTCAAGGTGATCAGCGAACGAACGACGCTGTCGCGCCATCGGCCGTCGTACTTGCAGCGACCCGACCACTCCCGCCACCACCGCTCCGTCGAGCGGATGGCGTCCTCCGCATCGATGGCCGCCGGCACGGGATCCTGCGACGGATGCCATTGCAGCACGAACGGCATGCGCTCGCCGTCGCTGACCGTACACTCGGCGACGGTGGTCAAGTGCTCGCCGTGGAGCTTCGCGGACGTGCAAACCTGCGCGGTATCGGGTCCGGCGACGGCCTGGATGCCCGTCTCGGTGCGGCGCACCCAGGGCACGATCGAGCCGTAGTCGAACCGCAGAATAAGCTGCATCCGCATGGCAACACGGCCGCGCCGACCGACGACCATTCGCACCAGAGCCGGATTGTCGCGGCGCGGCGGCATGCAGTCGACGAGCGTCACGGCCCCCTCGTCGGTCTCGAAGGTCGTTTCCAGCACCAGCGTATCTTGACGGTAGTGGCGTTCGACCTTGCGTACCTCGCCCGCCGGGGCCAACAACCAACGTCCATGTTCCTTGGTGCCCAACAGCGCGGCGAAGCACGCGCCCGAATCGAAGCGCGGCAGGCAAAGCCAATCGATCGAGCCGTCGCGGCCCACCAGTGCGGCCGTATGGAAGTCGCCGATAAGAGCATAGTCTTCGATGCGTAAGGGCATAGCGGGTTTGTCCTCCGGGTCGCGTAACGGCGATAAACCCATCATAGCCGATCGAGAAAAACACGCATGTTTTCACGGTTCAATTCCCGTCCAGATAAAGCGTAGGGTGGGACCAGCGAGCTTGCGAGCGCCGGCCCAGCACGGGAGTCGCGCCGATGGTGGGCCGGCGCTCGCAAGCTTGAGAGGCCCACGCTGTGGGCTCAGGCGAGGCAAGCCGGGCTACCGCGTCGCGCCACTGAGTTTCCTAGCCGCCGCTTGACAGTTGGCGGTCCAACGCTAGGTTGGGAAGCGACACGCGGGCGTGGAAACGGGGTTCAAGATGAATAAGCGGCGGGTGCTGGTTGCCTGGATCGGGCACAGCGACCTCAAGGCCATGGCTGCCTCGTGGAAGAACTCGGCCGGCGCCGCGATTCTCGCCGAGCTCGGCGGCGCGCAACCCACCGCCCGCGAGATTGGTCCCATCAAAGCGCTGGTTGACGCGGAGCCGTTCGACGAAATCCGCCTCCTCAGCGATTTTCGGCCTGCCTGGAACAAGGCAAATGCTCAACTGTCCGGATTTGCCGCCAGGATTCGCGCCGTGCCTGAAGGAGCCAGTTCCAAAGCAATCGCCCATCGCGTATATTTCAGTCGCCGACCGGCTGCGCGGCCCGCGCTAGGCCGCGACTGACAGCACACGGTTGAGTCTATCCAGGATGGTGTCGTCGAGGTGGCAGGCTAAGGCGCCGAGTTTTCGACCGGTGCTTTCCCCTCGCAAGCGATCTTGGTAAGGTTAGCCCTGGGCGTTGCAAGGTTCCATTTCGAGGTAGGCCGGAGGCCACGATGCTGCCGTTGAGGCTACGGCCGGAGTTTCTCGAGAAGCACATGCGGACGACCGCGATCGAATTGTGCAATAAGCAGAACTCCGGCTGGGCGCAGCGTGCCAACCCCGGCGAACTGCTGGAAATCACCTATCCGACGTCCGACGTGCAACGTGCGCTCGACGCCGTCTCGACCAGCGCCGGCAAGCCGGTTGTTTTCATCGGCCCCCGCGGACGCGGCAAGTCGCACATCATGGCCCTGCTGCATTATGCCTTCACGTCGCCGGACGTGGTCGAAGGTTGGGCAGCCCGGTGGTCGGGGCGAACTGTCGCGCCTCGCCTCGCCGGCTTGAAACTACAGCGCGGCTTCGTGGCAGTATCCGAGACCCTTTCGAACCAGGAATACGCCTTTCTCTGGGACGTCGTTTTCGAGCGCCACCCGAAGGGACAATACTATCGTGGCAAGTTCGAGCAAGCGGGCACGCCGGTGCCAGCCAAGTCGCTCTTGCAAGATCTGTTCAAAGAGCAACACACCGCCCTGGTGCTCGACGAGTTTCAGACCTGGTTCGACGGACTGCGCGACGAGCCGGGCGACGAGGGCCGCAAGCTGCGGCATTGGGCGTTCAATTTCATCCAGATTCTGTCGGAGTTGGCGAAAGAGCGCCCCGATCTGCTTTGTCTTGTCGTCTCGGTACGCGACAACACGACCGAGGCCTACCGGCAAATCCATCGCGATGCCCCGATTCTGGTCGACTTCAAGGGCGAAACGGCCCGCGAAGATCGCAAACGGCTGCTCCTGCACCGCTTGTTCGAAAACCGTGCAAACTTCTCTGATGCCGAGGTCGAGCAGGTCGTGGAAACGTATGCCCGCGAACGATGTCGGCTGCTGTTTGGCGATCATGGCCAGGACCACGCCCGCTTGCGGCGCGAGGTCGTGGACTGCTGGCCCTTCGTGCCGGAGTTGCTCACGCTGCTTGAAGACCGCATTCTGATGGCGGCTGCCGCGCAGGACAAACGCGACATGATCCGCATCCTGGCTGAGGTGTTCCGTGCCCGCGGCGCCAGCATGCCCCTGCTCACGGCCGCCGATTTCCATGTTGACGACGATGCTTGCGGCGTGACTTCGCTTTTGGATTCTTTTGCGACGACCGCCGATCAGGAACAGTTGCGCGTCAAAGCCCAGCGCAACCTGGAAGCGATTCGCGTCGCCGGTGTCGTTGCTCCGCACGCTCGCGAAGTCATCAGCAGCCTGTGGATGCGCTCCATGGGTGAATCGCAAGAGCTAGGCGGAACTCGCAACGAAGTCCAACTCGACATCACGCGCGAGGCACCGGTCGACGACAACGCCTTTACCGCGGAACTGGCAGCGATCGTCGACAATAGCTTCAACATCCACCCCGTGGGGGCGCAACAGAAACGCTATTGCTTCAAACTACCGGAAAACCCCGGCGCCAAGCTGAAGGCCTCGGCGCGAAACGACCGCCTGTTCGATCCCGGCACGGCCACGGCGCCCGGCCTGTTGCCGGTGCGGCGCGATCAAGAATTTGTGCGGCAGGTGCTGAGCTACGTTCTCAAGTCGCCCGATGGAGCCAACGAACAGCCGAACGTTCCGATTGTGCTCGACCCAAATTGGCAGCGCGCGCCGTGGGCCAACGTGAAGCAAGACGAACAACCGGCCAAATGGCACGAGCATGGAAACCCGGTGCTGATCGCCTTGCCGGAGCCGCCGGCCGAACTCTCGGCCACGCTTGGCCCCTGGTTGGTGACCAACGTCCCGGTCAATCGCAACATGGTTCGCTTCCTGCTGCCCAAGGCGGGCGCTGCCAGCATTTACGATGACAAGGATCTGCTGATTACGGCCCGCTGCGCGCTGTTGGCCAAGGAATGGAAAGAGAGCGACACGCATTACGCGGAGTTGCACCGCCGCTATGAGACCGAACTCAAGAAAGGGCTCGGCGAGCGTTACGACCGCTACGCCCTTCTTGACCGTTGGGATTTTCAGAACCCGGCCAACTGCACCTTCCACGAAGAGAAGCACCGAGCGACGGGCGGCAAGATTCCCAAGGCGGTCGAAGAACACGTGCGGCTCAACTATTTCGCGCCCGAAGACTTCGAAGCGTTCGCCCTGGCCGTCGCCGGACGAAACGAGACGATGCGACAGTTATTGGCCTTGTTGCGCAACGAGCCGTTGCCGGGCAAAACGGCGATTCCCTATTTGGGCGAAGCGGCGGTCTACGAGCAAGTGCTGCGCGTCGCCGCCCGCGGCAAGATCATCCTCAATGTCGGCGGAAAATGGTTGAGCCGAAACGGGAACGAAAGCGAAGACGAGGCGTTCAGCCATCTTAAGCAACGCGGCTTCCGCACGGGCACGGAAATGTACGGCGTCCAGCTCGGCGACCCCAGCCAGAAGAGCGGCGGCGGAGTTGTGGTCGTCGTCGGTGAACAGCCAACCGGCTTGCAGCCCGGCCAGCAACCGTTGTGGACGACAACGGAGCCATCCCCCGTTACCGGGCCGAGCGCTGGTTCGTCCGCAGTCGTCGTCGCTCCTCTGACCGTTCCAGCGCTGCCAGCGGGCGGCGTTCAACCGGCTGGCGTGTTGCCAAATGGCAATGGCTCTACGACGGTCGTCGTCGCCGCGCCGGTCATTCACCGTTCGTTAGGCGCCAAATCGGGCATCAACCTCCTCGGCGACCTCGAGCGCTGGGCGCTGCCCGACGGCCAGCGCGTGATACAGGCATCGCTGACGATCAGCGGCGCTACCGTCAAGGAGTTGCGAGAACTTTGTTCCAGGATCCCTGCCAAGATCGTCGCCGAACTGCAGATAACTCTGCCGCCTGAGGGGGATGCAGGGCCGTGACGACATCGAGCGAGACCACGCGCGGCGGTTTGCCGGAAGGCGATGCTTGGCGCGAACTAATCCTGGGCCGGGCCGGCAACGTTGCCGACGGCGGTTCGACATGGCGGTCGATCTTCGCGCGGCTGAAGCAGCTTGCGCTGGCCACGACAGACCCTCTGACGTTGCACAGGGAATTGGTCGTGCCCGATTGTCTGCTGGCCGAATCAGCTTGGGATCTTTGGGAGCAGTTCCGCCCGGCCGCGCCATCGGCAATCGACCAACTTAAGCAATTCTGGGCGGCCGGCTCGGCCACGGGCACGGCGGTCTTGATTCTCGACGGACTTTCGCTCCGCGAACTTCCGTTGATCGTCGCCGCCGCGACCGACCGGGGCATCGCGCCGTTGCGGGTCGAAGTGCGGGCTGCTGAGGTGCCGACAGAAACGGACCAATTCGCTTCAGCCCTAGGCATCGCGGGACGGTCGAAGCTCTTTAACAACAAGGCACCGGCGGGATTCATTTTTGCCGGTTCCGACGTGTACACCGACGTCCTCGACAGCCCGTTTGCCGATTGCGTGGCTTCGGTTCCTGCCAGCCCGCGGCTGTTTATTTGGCACAAATGGCCCGACGAGCCGCTGATTCATCTCCATGAGGATAAGCAGGACGGGCCGGCCATTGTCGCCGACACGACGCGCAAGGAGCTTTCTTCCGACGGCTTTTGGTCGTTCGTCGATCGACTCCGCCAAGGGCGGCGACTGGCAATCACCTCCGACCACGGCTACGCGGTAAGCAAACTTTTTTCCAGCGAAGTGACCGACAAGGAAATCGTCAAGCTGCTGCGTGAAACCTTCGGCGCGAAGCGTTGTGCCAAGGTACGCCCTGACCGTCCCTGGCCCCGTTGCCACTTGCCGCCGTTGGTATGTCAGTACGGCGACTGGCTGGTTGTCATGGGCCAGCGCAAATGGGCCTCGCCAGGCGGGTTCCCTAACCTCTGCCACCGCGGGCTGTCGTTGCTTGAAGCGGCGGTGCCTTGGGTGGAATTGCCGCCGTTGTAGTACGATAATGAATTCACACGGTCCGTGGTGGCGAATCGGCTCAGTCATCACCTTCAATTGTCGTCGGAGAGCCGTTTCTTTATTATCCGCAGCAACCGCGTTAGAACGACGTCATTAAGGGTTTCACAGGGGCGCCAATATGGCCAAAGTCGACCGACTAGCAAAGCTGTTTCACGCGTTGGCGCACGGCGATAATGCGCGGGCCGAACAGGTCGCTGCCGACATATGCGCGGACGAGGAGCAACGAGGGCACCGCTCCGCGGCGCGTCTGCTTCGCGGCGCATTAAGGAAAAACGGCAACGGAGTCGTGCGATTCAGCCAACCGTTAGACGCGCCGTCGGAAGCGTCATTGCAGCCTCTCTTGCCAAACGCCGCGCTGACTGCGCTATCCCATACGATCGGCCTCGCTGACGTTGTGCTGAAAAAGCGGTGGCGTGACGAACTCGACGGATTTGTCCGCGAGTGGCGGCAACGGTCGGTGTTGCAACAACGCGGAATTCGGAGAAGGACGAAGCTCTTCTTTTATGGTCCACCGGGTTGTGGCAAGAGCTTAACCGCGCGTGCGTTGGCCAAGGAACTCGGGTTGCCAATCTACGTTGTTCGCTTCGACGGGGTGATTGGTGCGTATTTGGGTCAAACCGCCATTCACCTACGTCAATTGTTCCATTTTGCGGAATCGGTTCCGTGCATCTTGTTGTTCGATGAGTTAGACGCCTTGGGTAAAAAACGAGGCAATCCTCTGGACGTAGGCGAGTTGGACCGAATTGTTATCGCCTTAATGCAAGAGTTGGAGCACACATCGCCAAGCGGTGCGATCATCGCCACTTCAAATTTGCCGCGCCACGTTGACGACGCACTTTGGCGTCGGTTTGACCTGGCGGTCCAGTTCCCTTCCCCGACCAAGGCCGAGCTACAGGCATTCGGCAAAAGCATCGCGACGACCCATCAGATAAGCTTTGGGCCTAGAATCAAACGACGCATCGCCACTGCCAAGAGTTTTGCCGAAGCGGAGAAGCTAGTCGAGGCCGAAGCGCGGCGAATGGCGCTGAGCGAGGGATAACGGTAGCCATGCCAAAAAGCCATGATCAGGTCACGCCAAAGACCTACTTCCTCAATGAGCAGCATGAGCTTCCTCACGATGAGAAGAGAGGCGGCGGACAACTACCCAAGTTCGCCAACATCGACTGGGCCGCTAAGGGCGAGACTCTCAACCAAACGCTCAACGCCGCTGTCCAGAGACTCGATGGATCTAAAGACCCGTTGCGTAGAGAGCGGTATTTTCTTTTGGCGGCACCAGCACCGGTGGAAAAGACGTCAACCGATAAGAAGAAAGCGCCGGATGGAACATTCGTCGAACCAACCGATTTTTCCAGGACACAATCACGGGTCTTCGGAAGGCTTGGGTTAGACCTCATTGAGGTGACCGACGACGGTCGAGCGGTGGTTCATGCGAAGGCCGAACGCTTGGAACAGTTGAAGCTCTGGTCGGGCTCTTTGGATCAACTTGGCGCCAGGGAACAAGCGCGCTGGGCGACGCTCGATTCATTTGACACGATTCCGCCCGACTTGCGGATCGACTCGCAATGGTGGCAGTCGCTGAAGAAAAAGTTGCCCGTCGACGCGCTCGTTGAACTTCAACCTCTGTTGACCCGGTCCGAGGTTGAACGCGTCATGCGCTCGATCGCTGATCTATTGCTCGATAAGCAGCAGGAGAAACTTACTGCAACGGGTAGCGATTTATCGGGGCGGTTTTGGTTGCGAGGTTCAATCAGTCCGGAATCCCTACGCGAAATTGCAAACGAATTCTTCTCAGTTCAATCGCTCCATCCGCCCCTCTATTCGATGGCTGCCGCGATAAGCCGCTCGCGATCGGCGGCCAGCGCCGCGCTGGCGCCGCCGACGGCGATCGATGTGTCGACGCTTCCATCCATTGGCGTGCTCGATTCAGGCGTCCCAGATGGCCATGTGCTGCTCGCGCCGTATCGCCGCGGAACCGTTGTTGGGCCAACGTCAATTGGGCGAGCGGTTGGCGACCACGGTTCGAAAGTTGCATCGCGTATCGTCTTCGGCGAGCAGGATTTTTCAGGCGGCGTAAACGCGGTGGCCGGAAGTTGCAGATTTCTTGACGTCCAGGTTTCAATGGGACATGGGCAATATGATGACAAGGGGATACTCGATGCGCTCGTGACGGCGATTCGCGCCCATCCCGATGTTCGCGTCTTCAATTTGAGCCTGGCGGACCAGCAACCTGTCGACAGCTATACCCCAGTCGAAAGACGCGAGCGCTTGCGCTCGCTGCAAGACCTTGACTGCCTGGTTTTTGAAACCGATGTGGTGGTCGTGGTCGCTGCGGGAAACACGCTGGCCGGCGTGGTGCCGACTCCCGCCTACCCGGACCATGTTGAGGTCCAGGACTGGCGCCTTGGCGTGTGGGCATCTGGCTTTAATACTCTTGTTTGTGGTTCATATGTCGGTCGCCTTGGCATCGGCGGTCTGGCACAACTCGGTTGGCCGAGCCCGTTCACCCGCATAGGTCCAGGGATCGCTGGCGCGCCAGTTCCGGGATATTCGGCTGCTGGCGGCAATTCCAACGCAGCCCATCGGTTTGTGCCAGGGCTCGGTGAATGGGTATGCACCGACGTTGGGCGTTGGGAAGACCACTCGGGTACTTCCTTCGCCGCCCCCTTGCTGGCGCGTGAGGCTGCGTTCGGCTTCGACCTGCTACAGCATTACTGCCAGCAAGGAGCGAGACCGTTCGGTGTTACGCTCAAGGCTTTTCTCGCTCTTGCGGCAATAAGCCCGCAGGTACCGGCGCATGTTCAGCCGCTCACCCAACGCACGCTTGGGCGAGGAGCGACGAGCGCCGCACGATTGCGAACACCAGATCCCAATCGTGCGGTAATGCTTTGGCAAGGCACCATCGATGGTCCAAGCGATGAGGTAAGCGTTCAGTTGCCGATTCCGAGCGACTGGTTGAACGACGCGCAAAAGCCTGTGCTGCGGCTCATTGCCTGTTGGGACCCGCCCGTCAATGAAGCCGCACGCGGAATTTGGGCGTCTCGGCGGGTTTCAACAAAATTGCGACGAGGGCCGGACGAGAAAGCTGAGCGCGGCGGCAGAGGTAATCATGTGAGCTATCCCCTGCTTGAACGCAGTTATGACCTACAGAAAGCTGTCGGCCTGACCTCCATCGATGGCGACATTTGGCTTGTGGAACTGGCATACGATGAGATTGCCGATTACCGCGCCGGAACAGATTTCACGCCCCAACAGCGCGTGGCATTCGCGGCTGAATTGTGTGACCTGGGGGAGAATCCAACCAGTCCGCAGGCAGCCATGCAAGCGCTGCCAATAGCTGCAACAATGCAACGACTCAGCGTGCCACCGGCGGCGGTTCGCGCTCCGATAGTCCTTAAATCGCGCTTTTAGCAGATTAGTATACGGCACAGATGGCCAAACCCAAAGCCGCTCCTGACCAGCTCACCTTTCCGGGCGTCGAACTCGACTCGCAAGACAAGTTCGATTTCGCACTGCCCGGCGGACGGCGCGCTGCGCGGCGAGCTGACGAAGACGACGAAAGCCATCTGCCGCCGAATCTGGGGCAGCCGGTCAAGCTGCTGGTGCCGGACTTCTCGGATCCGAATCGGCCGAAGACGTGCTTGGAGGTCGATTTCCCGATCGTGCCGATCAACGCGCTGTCGATCCTGGAAGGGAACGCGGGCAAGCCGATCTACCAGATGAGCAAGTGGTGGGCGCGCAGGCGGAGCTGTGTCTTCAGGGCAATGCTCATCGCCGCGGCTACGCAAGCGCCGTTTCGCAAACATCCCGATGGTTCGCCGGTGCTCGACGAAAATGGCCGGCCGCTGCCCGACGATACCGAGGCGGCCAAGGCCGTCTGGGACGTTTATTATGCCAACCATCAGGCCGGCGGCAACTTCAAGCACCTCAAAGTGCTCGACTGCTTCATGGGTGGTGGCACCACGCTCGTCGAAGGCTCGCGGCTGGGCTTCCAGGTGACCGGCGTCGATCTCAATCCGGTCGCCTGGTTTGTCGTCAAGAACGAGCTGGCCTGCACCGATCCGGCCGAAGTCAAAGCCTTTTTCGCTTCGATCGAGGCCGAAGTCAAGCCGCTCATTCAGCCGTTTTATGTGACCGATTGCCCGCGGGGACATAAGGGGACGTGGTTCGACGTGGCGACCGGCAAGCCGGTCGAGGAGGATGGACTCGGCGAATCTCTGCTCTGTAGGGAACGCCCTCCGTGGCGTTCCGCGAGCCCCGCGGCGGCGTCGAGCCCCACGCCGCGAAACGCCACGCCGCGGAACGCCACGGAGGGCGTTCCCTACAGAGAAACCGAAGAGGCACTGGGAAGGCCATCCTCCCAACGCTTCGATCCCGCCACGCTGCCGCCGGAAGAGCGCAAGCGATACCGCTACGAAGGCCCCGAAATCATCTATACCTTCTGGGCCAAGCACGGGCCTTGCACCAAGCCGGGCTGCGGCCACCGCACGCCCGTATTTCGCTCGCCGGTGATCGCCGAGAAAAAGCTGGGCGTGAAATACATTCCGCTCACGTGCAAGTCGTGCAAGACGCGGTTCCACGCCGAACTGGGAAGTGCCCGCATGGCGCCGGCGGCCGAGCGCGTGGTGCTCGACAGCGAAGAGCCGTTCACGGAGCTTTCGCAGCCCTTTGCCCGGTTGCTGGCGGAATACGGACAGGGGAACAAAGACGACAAGCGGGCCCGCGCGGCGGAACTGTTCGGCATGGTCGAAAGCGAGCCGGGGCTGCGCTGCCCCAAGTGCGGCGCGTTTGCCGGGCAATATCTGCGCGACGTGTTGAACAACCATCGCCAGGCCCAGACTGCCAAGGCGATCGACAAAAAGGATCTCAAGATCGAGCCTGCCCGCAACAGCACGAAGCCGGTTTATTGCTACCTGCTGATTCACCCCGACTGGCTGCAAGGCTCGCCCGGCACGCTCGACGGCGAAGAGGTGGGCGGCTACGCCGACGCGCCGGTCGAGGCCACGGCCCGCTGGTATCGTGAGCGCTTGAAGAATCTCTCGCTGATCGAGGTCCGCGGCCGCATTCGGCTGGCCGACGACAGTTCTCTGCGCGACGCGACCGACGCTGTGGAGGCGGCCGAAGCGGACGAAACAGCAGAGAGTGACGTGGAGCCCGAAGCCGAAGACCGCAAGACCTACGGCCTGCCGCGGTTTATCACGCTGGCCGACGGCCGGAAGATCGATACCCGCAAGACGACGTTCATCCGCAAGGCCACGATCGCCTGTCAGTCATGCGGGCAGCCCGACGGCATCATCGAGGCGCTGCGGCGCGCCAAGCACAGCGCGCCGCTGGCGCCCTACGCATTGCAGTGCTTTTGCCCGCAGTGCAAAGCCGAGGGGCACGTCTACGATGGGCGTTACTTCACTGCCCCGACGAAAGATGACACTCATCGGCTGACCGCCGCCATGAATGAATGGGACGGCGAGAAAAATGGCGTGCTCGCGCCGTATTGGCCGACGGATGAGATCCCGTATGGCTGGCAAACCCATTACTGGAGCATCGGGGATCACGGTTATACGCACTGGTATCGCTTTTTCAACCCGCGTCAGCTTCTAACCCACGCGAGCCTGTTGCGGTCGATCGCACGAAATCCAAATGCGCCAAGCGCGGTGCGCGACCAGGCTCTTGGAGCGCTGGAACAGTATCTGCGAAATCAGAACATGTACTGCATCTGGGACGTCTCTCGCGACTGCATGGCGCCGTTTTACTCCAACAATCACTTCGTGCCCAAGCATCTCGTTGTCGAGAATAGCGTCTTTCCAATGCTGGGACGCGGCAACTGGCAATCATGCACCGAAAAGGTCATCGAAGGTCTGGCGTGGGCCAACCAACCGTGGGAACCGTATCTCGCCACGAGCGACGGTTCTTCGGTGAGCGGCAAGGTCGAGCCGGGGGACGCCGTGCGGCCTGGCGGCGCCACCATCACCTGCGGATCGTCGAGCGACATGCCGGCGATCGCCGGTCGGTCCGTGGACCTCGTGATCACCGACCCGCCGTTCGGCGACAACTTCATCTATTCGGAGATGGCCAACTTCTTCTATGCCTGGCTGCGGCTGGGCTTGAAGGAACGACGTCCGGACGTGTTTGCGCCGGCCGCTTCGCCGTTCGCCCAGGAAGCCGTGAAGAACGTGGCCCATCACCACGCCGACGCCGATCAGTTCTATAAGACGATGATGACGGCGTGCTGGGCGGAGTGCGTGCGCGTGCTGAAAGACGCGGGCTTGCTCGCCTTCACGTTCCACCACAGCGAGGACAGCCAATGGGTGATCGTGTTGGAGAGCCTGTTCGACGCCGGGCTGATCCTGGAGGCCACCATTCCCATTGCCAGCGATGAATCGAAAGGTGAAGGCGCGGCCTTTGGATCGAAAAAGATCGAATACGACATCATCCACGTCTGCCGCAAGCGGCTGGCCGAACCGACGAAAGTGAGTTGGGCCAAGATGCGGCAATGGGTCAAAGCGGAACTGAAGCGTCTGCGCCGGCTGCTCGAAGCCTACAAAGCGAGCGAACTGTCGGAGGCCGACATCCGCGTCATTCTCCGCGGCAAGGCATTGGAGTTCTACAGCCGGCACTACGGGCAGGTCTATACCGCCGAGGACGAGGCCATGTCGATCGAGCGCGCGCTGTTGGGCATCAATCAGTTGCTCGATGAAGACACGGGTGGGCCCGGCGAGCGGCCACCGAGCATCGTTAGCCCGCTCGCCTACCAGTTCTTGAGATTGTTCGGCAGCCGAGCGGCATTGCCGCGCGACGAGCTGGGCAAGAATTTGCGCGGCACCGGCATCGTGCAACGCGAGTTCGAGGACCTCGGCTGGATCCAAGAGGAGGCGAAAACGGTCTACCGCGTGCCGATCGCCGAACGGTTCGAAAAACTCCGGCAGCGGCCGCGGAAGGAGATGAAAACCGAAATCGACCAGGCGCACTTCTTGATCGGCGCGGCGCTGGCCGGCAGCGGCATGAACCTGGAAAACGAGTTTGCCAAAAACACCTGGATCGTTCGCCGCACGGTGGAAGCGGTGCTCGTCTGGTACAGCCAGACCGCCGTCGAGCCGGAAATTCGGGAGGCCGCCACGTTGGCCGCCACGCTGCTGCGCCGCAGCATCGAAGAGCGCCGCACGCAGCTTCGCGACGAGCAGGGCGTGCTATTCGACGAGGCCGACCTAGACTGAAGATAGGGCGAACTATGACGGCGAAAGCGGACGATGAGAGCCGGGAACCGGCTGAAGAATCTGGCCGAGAGATTGCATTGGTGTACGAACCGAATCCCAAGCACAAAGATCCGTGGCAACCGGGCCGTAGGGGATCGCTTTGCGAAGCGGAGGTGCGTCCGCAGGCGCAAGACCTGCTGGAAACAAGTATCCTATGGGAGGACGGTCGACGGTACGCCGTCTATGAGGGAATGGCGTATTGTGCGCAAGAGAGCGGCGGCAAATGGCATGGTTATCCCGTCGGCTGGAGAGAAGTTCCGCAAAAACTAGCACTACGGTTGAGGCGCGAAGGCCTCGTTAGCAAGCGACAATTGGACCGTTTTTGGAGATCGCATTGAAGCCACCCCGCCGCGAAATCGCGACCGGAGATCGAACGCGATTTGCCGTCAAGATCGCATTCTTGCCCGACCCAGATGCCGGGGCCGCCGCCACGCGCGAAGAAAGTCTGTCGTGGGCTGCATTTCAATTGTGGGCCGGTGGCCATAATCTCTGTAGCCACATCGAGCTCAATGAGCCCCTCGACTCGGTGCATTGGTACATGGTCTCCGTGCTCGAATGGTTTACATCCAATTGGGATTTTCTGTTCCATGAGGAGAAAATGCCGGGCGGCACCACTACGCGCGACGCCTGGTTGGGGTTCGCCAATCGCGAATTGCCACCCGCAAACGTCGACGAGGAAGAGTGGGAGATCAAACGCTATAACTGGTGGTCGCGTCATTGCCTGCTGAGCGCGCGGGACGGGGGCATTCTGCCGGAGATATTTTTCCGGCGTTGGCAAGATCTGATCGAGATTTCGTGGGGCGACGCAGCGCTCGCCGGGCGCCCTGAGCATTTTTCGTTCGAAGCAACCCCCGGATACGTGCGACTCGACCCATCGGATGTTGCTTCGACGCTTTACGACGTCCTTGAGCGATCTGCGCAGCACCTCGCGGAATGCGCGCCGGAGTCGGAACGTTTTTCACAGCTCGTTAAGGATGTGCAGCGACTGCGAACTTCGGATCATCGTAGAAGGCTGGGTCTCTTGGCTGGAATTGACCCCGGTTCGGAGGACGATGCCGCTTTGCGCTGGCAAGATGTCGAGGGATACTTTCCGGCCGAATTGCCTGGTGAGATACGCAGCGCGGTGTTTGGCACCGAGGACGAAAAGCTTGTCGTCCGCGGCTCGTGCCATGCAGCATTGATGTTCGGCAGCGCGGCGCCAACAATCACCAAGGATGATGCGACGCTACTCGCAGGTAAGCTGGTCGCCTTCTACTCACCGGACGGCGAATCGCCGCGATTGCGTCAATTTCATCGCAACGAGCCTATCGAACGCAGTGACCAGTTGGCTTGGAGGCAAGGATATTCCCTCGCGGAGGAACTTCTCGATGAATTGGGATGGCCGTTGGAAGGCAACGCGGTTGATGTCGAAAAGATCTACGACGAGTTCGGCATTGGCATTGAGGAGATCGGCCTCCAGGATCGCGCGGTCCGAGCGGTTGCAATCGCGGGTCCGAAGCATAAGCCCGCCGTCCTCATCAACGAAAACTACGAAGCGACGGCGGTCGAACCCCGTCGGTTTACGCTCGCGCATGAGCTTTGCCATATTCTCCATGATCGAAGTTATGGTGATCGCTTGGCGATTATGAGCGGTCCCTGGGCGCCGTCGGACGTCGAACCCCGAGCAAATGCCTTTGCCGCCATGCTCTTAATGCCGAAGCCGCTGCTTGACAAGGCCCTTAGAGCTCTGACCGTTCCCATATCCACGTCAGATGGTGTCTGGGAGGTGGCGAACCGGTTGGCAACGAGTTTCAGCGCAACTCTTGAACACTTGACGAATCTCAGGTTCATCAGCGAAGTGACACGCGACGCCATTCGCGGTGAAGTGGTGTCACGAGCATGGCCTAACGCACCACAATGAAAAGGGGTCCGGCCGGTGCCGGACCCGTTGGGCGTAAAAGAGGGAGGAGTGCGGGCCGCCCGGATCGAAACCCTTAAAGGAGACCGTTCTCCTCCCCGATGTTCCTTGGCGCACCTATGCGCTGTAATGTAATGGAGTTGATTCCAAGACGAAGGTTCGCGCCATAACCAGATTAATGCCATGCAAGAACTGACCTCCAGCAGTTGGCGTCGCAGAGGCTGCAGCATCGTCTGGTCGCCGGAGCTGCTGAGCGATCTTATTGTCGAGCAAGACGCCGTGCCGTTGCGTACGGTGCTCACCTGGATGGCCAGTGGCTTTCCCGATTCACCGCCTGGCGACCGGCCGACCGTGCTGGTGGGCGGACTGCAAACGGTTCTGTCGACCGCGAGCTCCTCGTCAGCCGATGCCGTTTACGACTGGCTGCGGCAAAATATGCTGCCGCTGGTGCGGGCGTTTCAGAGCCGCTGGGACCGCGTCGGCTTGGTGTTCGTCATGGACGGCCCGCGGCAACTGTTCGATTACAACATGGCCGACGACGTGATCTATTTCGGCAGTGCCGGGCAAGACCGCGCAAAAAAGATTAAACTGTCGCTGGGAATCTGGAACGGCGCTCTGACGGGCGACGGTGCCTATGAGTTGATTGTGCCCGACAAAAAGGAGACGGGCGGTTATCATGTCCAGCGAGTTAGTTGACTTCAGCCGGCCTCACCCCAGCCCTCTCCCGGAGGGAGAGGGAGACAGATACCACCCCGGCCTTCTCCTGGAGGGAGAGGGAACAAGACCATGTCCAGCGTATTAGATGAGCTGAGTGCGGGGCAAACCGTCTCGCACTCGGAAATGGGAAACGGCGTATTCCTCTCGGCCGTGGCCGGCGGCTATGCGCGGGTCTTCTTTCAACAGCTTGGCGAGCGTCAGGTGGCCATCACCTCGCTCGTGCCCGCGTTGTCGTGGGAAGAAGAGGTGGTCTCGAATGTCCGGCCCGCCACGCGCGAAGCAGTCGAACGGTTGTGGCTGGCCTTGGAGGCCGAACAGATTCCCCTGCTGGAGAACGCGGCCACGCTCACATCCGCCAAGGTCGACCTGCTGCCGCACCAGATCGTGCTCACGTATCGCATCGCGAACGCCTCGCCGCGGCGGTTTCTGATCGCCGACAGCGTCGGCTTGGGCAAGACGATTGAGACGGCGCTGATTCTGCGCGAGCTGGCTTCGCGCGGTGAGCTGTCCCGAGCGCTGATGGTCGTGCCCGCCGGCCTGGTCGAAAACTGGCGACGCGAGCTGAACGACACCTTCCACCTCGATTTCGAGGTGTTCGGCAGCGAAGGCGACGTGACCGACCGCAAGACCAACGCCTTTGCCAAGCACAACCGGCTGATCGCCAGTATCGATACGCTCAAGCGCCCGCAGCGCGTCAAGCGAATTCTGCAGGCGCCTCCGTGGGACCTGATCGTGTTCGACGAAGCGCACCATCTAACCGCCTATCAGTCGGGCACCAAAACCACGAAGACGCAGAATTTCAAACTCGCCGAGGCGCTGCGCGATCACAGCCGCGACTTGCTGTTGCTCTCCGCCACGCCGCACCAGGGCGATCACTTCCGCTTTTGGATGCTGGTGCGGCTGTTGAACCCGACGCTGTTCACCGGCACCGACGATATGATCAACAACCGGCATCGGCTGAACGCGGTTGTCTTTCGCCGCACTCAGGCCGACGCGTGCGACGCCCACGGCGAGCCGCTGTTCTCGCGACGGCAGGTCCACACGCAGAGCTTTCCTCTTTCACCGCCGGAAAAAGCGTTCTATGACGCCCTGATGGACTACCTGCGCGACGGTTACAATCTGGCCGAAGCAGCCGGCAGCCAGGGCCGCGCGCTGGGATTCGTGATGACGATCTTTCAGAAGATCGCGGCCAGCAGCTTTGCCGCGGTCGGCACCACCCTGCGGCGCCGGCTGCTGGGCCTGACGCTGCACGAGGCGATCGTTTGCGACGAGAACCTGGATGCCGACGGCCGCGACCGGGCCTTGGAAGCGGCCCGGCAGCAGATTCGCTCGATGTTCGGCCTGGCCAACGACGGCCTGGGCCGTGCCGAGGCCGATCGGATTCTCGCCGACGCCAAGCTGCGGCTGCTGAGAAAACTTGGCGAAAAGGTCGACGTCGACACCGACGCCAGTGAAACCAAAGCAGCCGGCGACGAAGAGGCGGCGGCGAGCCTGGTCGCCGTGGCGCTGCCGGCCGAACGAAAGCGAATTTCCGAATTGCTGGCCATGATGCCGCACGGCGACGAAAGCAAAACGCTGGAGCTATTGCGGGCACTGGCCGATTTGTGGGCGATGCACCCGCGGGAAAAGATCGTCGTCTTCACGACGTATTTAGGAAGTGTCGATGCATTGCGGGCCGCCATTGAAAGGCAATTTCCCGGTTATGGCGTCGATGTGCTCAAGGGCGGCGACCACGGCGCGAAGGTCGCGGCCGAACGGCGTTTCAGAAAGCCCGACGGACCGCGGGTGCTGATTTGCACCGCGGCCGGGCGCGAGGGCATCAACCTGCAATTCGCGCGCGTCTTGTTCAACCATGACCTCCCCTGGAACCCGATGGACCTGGAGCAGCGGATTGGCCGAATCCATCGCTACGGCCAGGCCCACACGGCGCAGGTTTACAACCTGGTGTCGGCCGACACGATCGAAGGCGAGATTTTCCTGCTCTTGGAAGAGAAGTTGCTCGAAATTGCGAAAGCTTTGGGCAAAGTTGACGAACTGGGGCAGGTGACTGAGGATTTGCGCGGCCAGATTCTTGGTCAGCTCTCGGAGCGTGTGTCGTACGACAGGCTTTATCAAGACGCCGTCAAGGATCCGACGCTCCGGCGCACGCGGCAAGAGCTGGAAGTCGCATTGGAGAACGCGCGGATGGCGCGGCAGGTCGTCTTTGAGTTGTTCCAGGACCTGGAAGGCTTTCGCCTCGACGACTACAAGCAATTCGACGACGGCGGGCAGGCGCTGCGCCGGTTGCTGGCTTTCGTGCGTGAAGCCGTGCGGCATGATGGCGGAGTTTTTCAGGCGGAGAATGCAACGACGTTCAAGGTATCGGTCAATGGCGATGGCGCATTATTGCTGACCACCGACCGCGATGCGGCCAAGCGTGACGAGAAGCTGACGCTTCTTGGGCTCGAGCATCCTTTCGTGAGACGTCTGATCGACCATCACCAGCAGTTGCCTTCGACGGCCCGTGCGCTGGTCGGCCGCTTACCTCGCAACGGTGATTCGCGCGGAGCGATCAGCACCTGGCACGTCCAGGCGCAGGCCGGCAAGGGCCAGTTTTATCAGCGAATTGTGACTGTGGGATTGGGTGCGAACGGTGAACGGTCCCCGATTGTCGAACGGCACGCCGACGAAATACTCGAGCTTGAGCCGGTCAACGCGGCAGTCTTCGACGCCGGACATCGAACCAAAGTGGTCCGTTTGACCATCCCGGAGATGATCCGTCGCGATCTCTCTCATGCCGGTATGCTCAGCGCTGAGAGTTCAGTTAGCGCTCGGCTGCTGGGCTGGGTGGAACTTTGCTAGGCGTGGAAGAAGCCCTCGCCGTCGAGGCCGCTCCGTGAGCATGTCAAGGGAATCGTCCCGAAACTTTCTGGCGGCTGGCGGCGTCTAATTGTTCGCGGCTGGTGGCAGGCGACCCTACCGGAATTTTTCCGCAGAGGTGGATTTTTTGGCTGTCGCCAAGCGTATTGCTGGCAGACGGGAAAAAACAGCGGGCCGATGGTCCGCCGTGCGTGCTGAAACATTGAGCAGTGACGCCGGCTGTTGGTCGACCGCACCCCCGCGCACGGTGTGGGCAAATTTGCCCACACCGATGAAACACGAGGTTTTTGCCTATCAATAACCCGACGGTATTGCCGCTAGGCCATGACGCTGAATCCTTTTATTTCTCACAAGTGTTTAGATCGCGACGACCCTCGCTTGGCTCGCCGGAGGGACGGGGAACGCCTGCTCAACTGTCGGAATCCGACAGTTGGCCAATGGTGGGGGGTTCCCTCCGCGTTCTCGACCAGCAGTGCGGGTCAGAAAATGGGCGTTTGAGACGGTGCCGCAGCACCCGGCGCACCAACGTCGCAAGCCGAGGCTGCGAAAGCATTTACGCCGAGCATGTTGTAAAGCTTCGCCGAACCCGGTACGCGGGCCCGTACACCAACCCGAAGCGCCAGCGAGGAACGTGAAAAGGCGGCAAAACCTCGCTCGCGCTTCGGGTTAGTGTGAAAATGGGAACGGGTTCGGCGAAGCTTTACAGCATGTTGGGCGAAGCCGCATCCGCATCCGCGACGGCGGCTAAACAAAAGCGACACGCGCGTGTCGCTTTTGTTAAGCAACGGGCGGACGCTTCGCCCGACACCGATATTCCCCACCAGGCATAAGGGGTTTGCGACTTTGCCGTTGGATGGGTGTCGTCGGTCATGCTGCTCACTCGCGCCGCGCGCGGCCGAAGTGACGGCGGTTCGTTAGTCTGCGGCAGCGCGTGCCGATGCGACACGGGTGGTGACCGCAATCCGAATTCGGGCATCGACGCGATCACGCTTCGCGATGGAGGGCACTTGATCGTCTACAACCACACCCAACGCGGCCGCTCTCCGCTTAACGTGGCGGTGTCAAGGGATGGGAGCGACTGGAAGCCGGTGCTCGTGCTCGAGAACCAACCGGGCGAATACAGTTGTCCGGCCGTGATTCAGGCGGCCGACGGCCTCGTCCACGTGACCTACACCTGGCAGCGCAAGCGTATTCGACATGTCGTTATCGACCCGGTGAAGCTGGCCGTTGATAGCCCCCACGTCATCGAGTAGCGACAATATCCGCCAAGCCGGCCGGCGGGGTCATTTCGCCGCTGGGGTTTCCGAAGGCTTGATCGTGACCTCGCTTTCGGGCAGCGGTTCAATCTTCGTGTCGACGCCCTTGAGGTGTTTGTCGAAGAAGGAGGCGGTCAGTTGGACGACGGCCGGCAGCCCGAAGGCCGGGCCGCCGTGGTTGGCACCGGGCAGCCGTTGAAGCGTGACTTCGACGCCCGCCTTGGCCAACAGGTCGCTTAGCTCCACGCTTTGAGCGTAGGGAACCAGCGCGTCGTGGTCGCCGTGCAGGATGAGGAACGGCGGGTTGTCTTTGCTGACGTAACGCACCGGGCTGACGGCGTCGCACTTTTCTTTGTCTTCGCCGAGCTTGCCGCCGATCAGGTTGGAATAAGGGTCGCCGTTGTTCCATTCGAAGATGTTTTTGACGTTCTTCTCTTCGTTGGCCTGGGCAATGACCGTCCAAAAGTCCGTGGGGCCAAAGATGTCGCAAACGGCCTGGACGCGGTCCGACTGGTCCAAATTGCCGCCGACCGTCGGAAACGCCTTTTTGCCGCCGCTGGTGCCGACGAGTGCCGCGAGGTGACCGCCGGCCGAAGCCCCGCCGACGCCGATCCGGTCGGGATCGATGCTGTACTTCTCGGCGTTTGCCCGCAGCCATCGGAGGGCGGCCTGACAATCCTGAATCTGGGCGGGAAACTTCGCCTTTTGGCTGAAACGATACTCAATGCTGGCGGCGACATACCCACGCGGCAATTGATTCCTAAAGGGCATTTCCGTCTTGCTGCCGCCGCTCCAGCCACCGCCATGAATCCAGATCAACAAGGGCAGCGGTTTGTCACTCCGGCTCTGGGGAAAATAGATATCGAGCGATTGTGCCGCGTCACCATCGGGCACGTACCGCACATCGTATTCGGCGACAAAGCCCGCCGGCAGGGCCGGCCGCCGCGGCGCGGAGTTCGGCACCGGTGCCTCGGCGGCGACGATCGTGCGCGAGGAGGCGAGAAGCGTAAAAACGATTGGAATAAGACCGAACGTCCGCATGGGTTCTCCTGGTAGAAGCAGGTATCGAAAGTCTGGCTCCGATTCTAACCGACCGATTTCAACAAGCCAAATAGTCGCGGTTGTGCGATGCGACAGCACAATTAGGGCTCACACGAATTACCGCATCGAAGTCCTCGGTGGTCTTGTAATAGACGCGCTGTTCATGCCACGTCTGCTATCAAGTTCCGCCATCGCTCGGCCCGCGCGAGAACGGCCTGGCACGCCTGGTCTCTTACCTCGGCCATGCCCGCTCGGTCGCCGCTCAGTTGGATCAACTGCTTGGCCAACTTGGCGGTTTTGCCCGCCACGTTGATTGATTTCAGTGTCGCGGCAGCTTCTTCGCTGGTCGACTTTCCGAGGACGGCGCCGCTCTCGAGCATCACTGACAGAAGATGATGCAAGTCTGTGGGAATTAGCTTACAGGCAGCGAGGAATGCGTCGATGGCGCCGAACACGGCCCAATGGTGCAAGCGCGATGTCGCCGCCGTCGCCTTCAGCACCGCGGCGACGCGGTTCAGCTTGATGAGCGAGCCAACCGCCGCCAGTTGCCTTCCCAACGTCGCCGGCTCGACGAGCATCGCGCCGATCGCTTCAACCAGGGCATCGGTGGCAAGACTGCGGGCGTCGGCCGAGTCAGCCGACGCTGCAACGATCGCAGCGCGAGCGGCTTCCGCCTGCCATACGGTGTCCCGATCGAAAAGCGGAGTAAGCCGCGAGCGCGAGCTGCTGAGACAAGTGGCGGCCATCAACAACGACGCTCGATGGTCGAACGGATAACAGAGATTCTCCCACTCGACCTGCCAAGCTCGCGGTCCGCCTATCTGCTCGCTGCCGTTGGCGACTTCCAATCCATAGATGACTTCCAGCAATTGAGGCGGGAGGGCGGGATCACTGGCGACCGGACCGTTTAAGGCGATGCGGCCTTGCGCGTCGAAACACGCGGCGGCCAAGGCTCGCGGCGGATGGAAGGCGGCCGGATCTTCGAGCTGTGCACGCGCACGAACTGAAGCAGACTGAAGCGCGTCCTCGCCGAATCCCTCCCCCCATTCGAACTCGATCGGTGCGCCGAGCGCGTAAAACAGATGACGATCGCCGTTGTAATGATCTGGTTTTCCCAACATCTTGATCGCCTCGTCGCGACCGTCGATGGTCAGTCGCAAAATCGCTTGGGCGAGATCGTACTGGTCCGGCACCTCCTTCGGCTCAACGTAGTCCCGCTGCAGTCGCTCGGCCAGGACGACGGGATCGATCCAGCCCCCCCGGTGCGTCGGCATGGCCAGAAGCCCCCGCGGCCCTTCGTCGTCCTTATCCAAATACCAGCAGAGCTCTCGCAGTCGGTCCCGATACAGCGATTCGTTCGCTTCTCGCCATTTAAACAGTTCCCGAAGGACCGGCGGCATCCGGAGCCAGCGACGAATTACCTGCGTCAGCCCGACATTGGTTAACTGGTCGAGAAACGTGAACGCCCACGGTTTCGATTCCTTGCCCACTCGCTTACGCAGCGCGTCCACCCGCTTGTCGAAATCGCTGGGCGGCTGATGATGGAAACGCGCAATGCCATCGAGGATCCGCTCAATCTCCATCGCGTCGTCCACGCCTTCACATAGCGCCCCGACCGAATCGATCAACTCGTCGATCGAGTCGAGCGGCGCCACCCGCATCGACGGGACGCGGCGGGGCACATGCCGCGGATCGATGGGGAAGACTTGCGGCTCGCTGCCGTCGCGAACCCACCGCACCGCCTGCTCGGTCGCTGTTTGCCGGCCAATCGCCGCGGGAATTGCAGAAACTCGCGCGTCCAACTCAGACCCCGTTGGTCCGCCAACCTGCTCGGCTTTCTTGCTCACCTCGGCCGGCGAGGTTTCGTGGCCGGCTTCGCCGGTACTGTCCAGCAGCGTCCGGAGTCGAGGCTTGAGGGCTGCGGCCACGCGTTCGATTGCATCGTTGATCGCGTCGGCCGCTTCTCGTCCGAGATGATCGTTCAACGATTCGAGCGTATCCATCGCCGCCTCTTGGACGTCGGGAATGTCGCTCGCCAGGGCGCGAGCCATCGCGAGCGCCGCGGCCGCCTTACATCCGGCGTCCTGTTTGATGAGCAGCCTGGTCAGCGCGATCGCTTTGGCCGGATGCGTCTTCTTGTCCAAGCGGAATACCGGCTCGCAGGCCGCGAAGAACGCCTCCGCTGGCAGGCGTTTCGCTTTGGCGACGACCTCCAGGGCTTTGAGGGCGAAGCCGACCACGATCGGCACGCGCGACTCCAACAAGAGCATGTATTCGTCGATCAGTTTCTCGCGCTCGTCGATCGTCGGTTCCAGGTACTCGTGAAATTTGCCATAGGCGGACAGCACACTCTCCTTCATCGGCAACGATGCGGCACGGATGCTCGCCTCGAGCAATCGCGCACGATCCAATCGTTCCTCGTCGCTCAACTCCTTCAGCGCGCTCGCCCAAGGATCGAATCGATAACGGAAGGCATTGTTTTCGACCTCAAACAGTCGCCATACGTCGTGTTCGAGCAAATCGGGATCAGCCAACAGAACATCCTTCCAAGAATCGAACTGCTGCTTCAAATTATCTGTTTTGAACTCATCGCCGCGGTCAAAGATCGCGTTTTCTTCGGCCATCCGTTGGACGTACCCCTCGGTTTCGTTGGCGGGCAGCGCGCCTGACCGGATCAGGCTCCGCTCAACGAACCAGGTCGTCACCCGAGGCTCCCTTTTAACGTCGGCTTCAATCCATTTAGCCAGCCATGCGGGTCGTCGCGCATCGAGAATCTGCAGCACCCGCTGGGGCATGTCGCGCAGATCGCTATGCAGCCAGCCGCCACCGTCGTCGCTCCAGGGATTCCGGATGCGCCTGAGATCGCATAGCGCCAGCACGGCCAGTGCCGCAGCCCACCTCGGCACGCGCCAATCTTCGTATTTCCGGCCGCGCAGCGCGTCCATGAGGGCGTGAACGTCGTCGCCATAACGCTCCAGATCCTTCCTCTTATTGAAAACGCTTGCGGACCACGCGCCAGAAATCTGGTTGTATAGCCGCCAGGCGAAGTCGTTCAGTTCTTCGCGTTGGGCGTCGTCGAGCGGTGCCAACACTTGGCACAACTTCTCGCGGTCTGCGGCAACGACCAGGTCATACAACTCAGCAGCTTTCATCGGATTCGCCATCCAGGAACAATCTCGCGGCTAAAACGTGCTTGCACGGTCCTCGCGCGCCCTGGTGTTTCGCGTACCAGGGGCACGTGCATCGGTCCTTGTCCGGTGCCAATCGCACCAGGTATTCCACGTCGCTTCCGGATACGAGCACCTCGCTGCGATCGTCGCTTTCCCGGCAATGCAGACTCACCCGTCCCGCCGCCAGCAGTTTCCTTGCATTCGTCAGCCGGGGCTGCAACTCCTCGATCTTCGATAAATCGAACGGCAACTCGCGATGGAAGTATTTTTGAGCGGCAAGATCGTAGCCCACAAGACCGCGCGTTCCAAGTACGACCAGCGCCCCATCGACCTCGGCGGCCGGCAGTTTCAGCTTTGCGGCGAGCAGATTGGAGTCGACGTCACGGTTCCAAGTCAACGCGGCTCTCACCTGGTCGATCGAGTTCTTCCACTCTGTTGCGGCCAAGGATTCCAATGCCTGTCCCTCGCCGGAAAACCCTCGGTATAACTCGGGGCTCAATAACAGCGTCAGGCGGCCCGTCGGAAATCGCAGATCCCAAGCACTTACTCCTGTTTCGTCGCTGGCGTAAATCTCCGCCGAGTCAGCCAGTTGAGCGACGCTTTCAAGGACGCGCAGTCGCGCCGCCGCCATGACTCGCACGCCGTCCTTGGCCTCTCGCAAACTGAGTCTCAAGCCGCTGCCCGACTTGACGACCCAGGCGGGCGCGCTCTTGGCTGCATCGCGAGCGAGCGAGCGCAAGAATCGCAACAGGTCGCTACCGCTGACCGTAAACTTCGGCTGCATCCGTGGTAGGTAGGCCGTGGTTTCGCAAAAGGACTTGATCCATCGCAACGGCAGCTTGACCTTCTTCTCAACGACGCGCGACTCGTCGACGTGCAGCGACAGCTCTTCGGCTCCGACGCTGATTCTGGCATCGCGCGACGACCGGAGCCGCGTCAGGCCGCGGCGCATCTCGTTGTTGAAATCTACGTTGGTCGTCCCGCGTCCAGCAATCGGGCGATCGAAACTCTCATCGGCAAAGTCGGCCCGCACGTACGCCCCACAGCAAGCGCTAAAGCCCTCGAATCGCAAGACGTGGTCGTTGCAGGTCACTACGGGATCCAGGAGTCCGGGGCGCGGCAAGAAAAAGTGCGTGCGAACCACCTCTGCAACCGTCAACAAGGCGGCCGAGACGACTCGCGGTTGCGCGATCTTGGCGTCGAAAAAGCAAGGGTGCTTTTCCGGGCCGCCAAACGTCGCAAGACGCAACCCGAGCGACTGGGCTTGCTGCTCCGCACAACTGCCGCCGCGATACAGATAGCGGAAGTCAATCGCAAGACCGGCGGACATGGAGAGGTCTCCCGTAACGGTGCTAGTCAAGTTGCTTCAAGCGAGCTCGACCCGCGCGAGCTAGCTCGCCAAGTCCACCGTTCGTAGCCCAGCGGTCTCGCCCGCTTCCCGTAGAATCGCAGGAACTGTGCGCTGAAATCATGATGCCGCTCTGGTGACGACGTGCGTATCGAGCCATGTTGCGTTGCCCTGAACCAGCCTATTTTGGACCTCGGCGATGCGGGAATCAAGCGGCCGCGTGCTGGCTTCGACATTCCGCCCACGCGGCCGCTGTACTGATCGCCGAAGCCATCAATCGGGCGTGGGCTCAGCGTCTTTCGCCACCAAAGGCCGCGACGTCGAAGCGGCCTTATCGACTTCGCCGAACAGGACTAGCAGCCATCCTTGATCGGGCCAAAGCACCGGATTGGTCGGATTGAGGTCGACTGCCGATTCTAAACGGTTTCCGAATCGAACGCTCATAATCAGTCCCTAAATTGACCTACTTCCACTCGTTTTTCGCGGTGACTCGCCCTGGCATGCTTGAAATCAAGGATCTTAGCGTTGCCTATCCTAATGCGGGCACGGTGCTCTCGTCAGTTTCGCTGACAGTGCGCCGAGGCGAGCTGTTGGTGCTGCTCGGCAGGTCGGGGGCGGGAAAGTCGTCGCTGCTCAGGGCGATCAACTATCTGGTCCGGCCGTCGGCCGGCTCGATCACGGTGGCAGGCATCGGCAGACTCGGCGACCGGCGTTCATTGGCCGTGCATCGCCGGCAGACCGGCATGGTCTTTCAGCAGCACCAGCTCATCTTGCGCCTGACGGCGCTCGATAATGTTCTGCTCGGCTGCGTCGGCCGCTACCCGGCCTGGCACATCGGGCTGCCGTTCTCGCGGACCGACGTCGAATTGGCATACGATTGCCTCGAGCGCGTTGGGCTGGCCCATCAGGCCCTGCGCCGCGCCGATGAACTGAGCGGCGGCCAGCGCCAGCGAGTCGGCATTGCTCGGGCGTTGGCGCAGCAGCCGCGGTTGTTGCTGGTCGACGAACCCGTGGCCAGCCTCGATCCGCAAACCGCCGACCAAATCATGGCGCTCTTGCAGGAGATACAGCGAGCCCAACGACTGACGGCGATCGTCAGTCTGCACCAGCTCGAACTGGCCCGCCGCTACGCCGAGCGCATCGTGGGACTCGCATCGGGCCGCATCGTGTTCGACGGGACGGCCGGCGATTTGTCGAGCGACGACCTGACGCGAATCTATCGGACCGTGCCCGTGAGTGCCGATGACTTGACGGCCTCGCCACCATCCGTCGGCACGTCGAAAACCGTCGAAAGCTTCGAACACGAAATGCTGGTGCAAGATGATTAGTCGAGCGGCATGTACGTTTCTGGCGGCCGTGCTGTTTGCCGGGTGCGGCCAACAGAGGCCTGTGCCGGCCGGAGGACGCAATCCCGATGTACTCAAAGTGGCGTTGTTGCCCGATGAATCGCCAGCGACGATCATCAAAGACAACGAAGCCCTGAAGGAATATCTCAAGCAGCGGCTCGACAAGCAGGTCGAGCTGGTCGTGACCACCGACTATTCGACCATGATCGAGGCCACGCGGCACGGGCGAATCGACGTGGCCTACTTCGGGCCGTTGTCGTATTGCCTTTGCAAGAGCAAGTGCGACATCGAACCGTTCGCGGCCAAGCTGCAGCAAGGATCGACAACCTACCAATCGGTGATCGTGGCCAACGCGGGCGAAGCGATCGAATCGCTGGCCGGCATCAAGGGCCGCACGATGGCCTACGGAGACAAGGCGTCGACCTCCAGCCACTTGATTCCCAAGTCGATGCTGGCCGCCGAGGGCCTGCTGGCGGGCCGCGATTATGAGGAAGTCTTCGTCGGCAACCACGACGCGGTGTTGATGAACGTGGCCCGCGGCAATGCCCCAGCCGGCGGCCTGAGCAAGCCGATCTACGACTCGCTCATCGAGCGCCGCGTCGTCGAGCCGGACCAGGTAAAGCTCCTCGCGGAGTCAAAACCCTTTCCACAATATCCGTGGGTGATGCAGGCCGACCTGGCCGCCGACCTGAAGCAGCGGATCAAGCAAGCGTTCTACGATCTTCACGAGCCGAAAGTGCTGGAGCCGCTCAAGGCCGAAGGGTTCGCTCCCGTCACCGACGCCGACTACGACTCGATTCGCGAGCTGGCCAAAGTATTGAATCTCGATCTCTCGAAGCCGCTGTAGATGAACGCCCACGCGATCCCTTCAATTACCCGCGACACCGTTCTCGAGCGTTACCGGCAGCGTTGGCTGCGCACGGCCATTGCCGGCGCGGCGACGACGCTGGTGGTCGTCGCTTCGGCCTGGCACTCGGGGCTGTTCGATTTGCGCCGCATCGCCGAGGGCGTGCCCAGCACCGCGAAGCTGCTGGGCGAAATGTGGCCGCCTGATTTCAGCCATGCCCCAAGCTGGATCAAACCGCTGGCCGACACGCTGACCATGAGCATTTCGGGCACGCTGTTGTCGGTGGTGCTTTCCGTTCCCTTGGCGCTGCTCGCCGCCCGCAACACCACGCCGCACCCGGCCGCTTACGTCGCCGCTCGGGGCGTGTTGAACCTGTTGCGTGCGGTGCCGGAACTGATTTTGGGCATCGTGCTGGTGGCGGCCGTCGGATTTGGCGTGTTGCCCGGCGTGCTGGCGTTGGGCCTGCACTCGGTGGGCATGGTCGGCAAGTTCTATGCGGAGGCGTTGGAGCAGGTCGATCCGGGGCCGGTCGAGGCGCTTCGCTCCGTGGGCGCCGGCCCGCTGCAAGTAATCTGGTACGGCATGCTGCCGCAGATCATGCCGCTGTTGGCAGGCGTCACCATCTACCGCTGGGAATACCACTTCCGCGCCTCGACGGTGATGGGCATGGTGGGAGCGGGCGGCATCGGTTTTGAGCTGATCGGTTCGTTGCGGATCATGCAATACCGCGAGGTCTCGGCCATTTTGCTCGTCGTGCTGGTGATGGTGGTGGCGATCGACATGATGAGCAGTGCTCTGCGGCGGCAGTTGAAATGAGCGAACGGCCAGAGACCGCCTCGGCGCGGCCCAAGGTATTGGTCACGAATCGCGTGCATGCCTCAGTCATCGAGCGGCTGCAAGCCGAGTGCGACGTCGACGTGAACGAGAGCGGCCGGATTCTTGCGCCTGATGAACTGAGCCGCCGCACCGTCGACGCCACGGCGATGATGGCCTTCATGACCGACCATATCGACCGCGACTTCCTGGCGGCCTGCCCGCAGTTGCAAATCATCGCGGGTGCGTTCAAGGGTTTCGACAACATCGACGTCGCCGCCTGCACCGAGCGCGGAGTCTGGGTGACGCGCGTGGCGGACCTGCTCACCATCCCCACCGCCGAGTTGGCCATCGGCCTCGTCTTGAGCCTTTCTCGCAACATCGTCGCCGGCGACCGCCTGATGCGTGCCGGGCCGTTCCGCGGCTGGCGGCCGATTCTTTATGGCACGGGCCTGACCGGCAAATGCGTCGGCCTCTATGGCATGGGAGCCGTGGGCCAGGCCATCGCCGAACGCATGGGCGGTTTTGGCGTGCGGACCGTCTATTACGACCCGCGGCCCCTGCCGCCTGAGAAGGAAATTGCTCTGCGCCTGCGATACGTACCGTTCGACGAGCTGTTGGCCGAGAGCGATTATCTGATCGTCGCGGCTCCGCTGACCGACGACAATCTGCACGCCTTCGACGAGGCCGCGCTGGCCCGCATGAAGCCCGGCAGTTTTCTTATCAACGTCGGCCGCGGCTCGGTGGTCGACGAACAGGCCGTAGCGCGCGCCCTGCAATCGGGCGTGCTGGCCGGCTTCGCGGCCGACGTCTACGAAACGGAAGACCAGTCGCGGCCGGCAAGGCCCTCGCAAATCGAGCCGGCGTTGCTTGCGGAGATCGACCGTACCGTGCTCACGCCGCATCTCGGTTCGGCGGTCGATTCGGTCCGCGAACAAATCGAACTGGAGGCTGCCGACAACATTCTCGCGGTCATCCGCGGCCAAGCGCCGCCCGGCGCCGTGAATCGGCCGCGGTGAACCACGAATGTGGAGGGAGACGAACGCTAAAACGTCGCCAGCGGATTGACGGGCGAGCCTGTCGCTCCCTCGACGGTCAGCGGAGCAACGGTCAACAGGAACGACCACCGCTTACGAGCATGGGCCTCTTGGCTCAACTGCTTGAAGTCGCAGTTGTCGAGAATCGGCATACCCATCGCGACGATGCACACCCAATGGACCGGCTGCGGGAAGGCTTCGACGCCCGACGGAAGGACGTCCAGCGCCAGATCGCTGCCCACGAGGGCCACGTCGCGTTGCTTGAGCCAAGGCAGGCAGGAGGCATGTAAGCCGGCCGAGCCTTTCATCACGTCCCACGGTCCCTCGACTTCGCGCCGCGCCCAGCGCCCGGTATGGATCAGCACCGCGTCGCCGCTTTCGACCTTGACACCCGACTTTTTCTCCCATGCTTCCAGGTCTTCCGGATAGATGGCCCGTTTCCCGTCAAGGTAACGCACACCGAGGTGACGCGGCATATCCATCAGCACCGCCCGGGTAAGAATTCCGCTTTTGAAATTCTCCACGCCGAGCTTGCCGGCGCCCTTGACGGTCAGCACATCTTGGGAGAATCCGTTATACATCCGGCCCTTGTAGATCAGATGACACAGACCGTCGAGATGCGTCTGTGCAAAGCCGTGATAGCGCACTGCGAATTCGTCTCCGGCGTAAGCGATCTCGTCGCCCGGCTTCGGCAACGCTACGATCTTGTGTTCGAACGCAGGCGAGCCGTCCGCCTCTTCTTTGATCGCGGCCCGCGCAAGAGAAACGGTGACGCCGTCGCGCACCAAGGCGACGGCTGCCTTCTGCTTTGCCGGAGTGATGAGATTCAGCGTGCCGCGCTGGTCTTCCTGGCCCCACCGCCCCCAGTTTGAGAGCGAGGTCATCATCGCGTCGATGTCAGCCTTCGTGAGATCTTTCTTGACGCTTGTTTGGGCCGGCCCATCGGCGCAGCCCGGCCGCGCCAACGAAACCGCAAGGAAACTGGCCGAGGCCAGGATAATCCAATCGAGGCAAGTGTGTTGACGACTCATGGCAGTTCTCCGCGACGAGAGATGTTGTAAAATGACCCGTTAAGCCCGTAAGTTGACATCTTCACTTGCCCAACATCATGTTTCAACCTCATCATCTCGCTGATTTAGCCGCTCGCATGCACGGCGACAAGGGCGTCACCCGGCGGGATGTTCTGCGGTTGGGTATCGCCCAACCACGCCGTTTCGATGGCGTTGTCGGGCTTGCGAGAGTCGCTCCCCGCCATCGAAGCCGACGGAAATGACCCGCGGCATCAGCCCTATCTCGGCTCGGTGCTGGAATACCTTTCTGCCCGAAGCTCGACCAGATTTTGCCGGCGTTTCTTGACGACATGGAATCGCGCGGCATGTTAGACGAAACGCTGGTGCTCGTGATCAGCGAGCATGGCCGGACGCCAACGATTGCGAACACGCCCGGCGGCGGCCGTGAACACTGGGCCGGTGCGTACTGGGGCATGTTCTTCGGCGCCGGAATCAAAACCGGGCAAGTGATCGGAGCGAGCGACCGGCAGGGAGCGTATGCCGTGATCCGCCCGACGCATCCCAACGATATTCTGGCGACCGTGTATCATCTGATGGGCTTCGACCCGGTGGAGACTGCGATTCCCGACCGCGCCGGCCGGCCGGTCCGTTTGACGGAGGGGAATGTTGTGCGCGAATTGTTGGCCTAGTGCGGGTCAGCCAATCGCTTTTCGCAACGCTGGGACAACCTCACCGGCGAACAATTCCAGACTACGGATCCAGCGGTCGCGGTCGTCCCAGTCGTGGGCGGTCAGAACCAGATCGCCGAAGGGGCCGATCTTCTCGCGCAATTCCAAAAGTTGGCGCGTGACATGCTCGGGGTCGCCGGCGATCACCACCTCTTCCATGAAGTAGTCGAGCGTGCAGTCGGCCTCGGCCTGCCGGTCGTCGCGTTTCCACATGGCGACTCCCCGCGGGTTCGTCGCTTTGGTCAGGTCGAGAATATACTGAATACACGAGCCGAGCGAATTGCTCTTGGCCAGACGCCGCGCCTCAGCGGTCGAGTCGGCAACGAATACGTTGCGGGCGATGGCCCAGTCAGAGGGCTGTGCATGGCGGCCGGCCGCCGTTGCGGCTTGGGCGTACGTCTGCCATTGATCTTTGAGTGCGCCCGCGTGAAGCAGATGGTGGCTGATGAACCGGAAGCCCCGCTCGGCCGCTTTCGCCAGGCCGGCCGAGGCGCGGCTGATGCTGGGAACATAGATCGGCGGATGCGGCCGCTGCAGTGGCTGATGCAGGTGCCCCACGCCGAAGTCGAGGTGCAGGTGGTCCTTCATTTTCACCTGCCAGAAGCGGCCTGTCATCTCGATCGGCACTTTGCCTTCCCACAGCTTGAGAATCATGTCGATCGACTCCGCGACCCGAGCGCCGGTATCACTCGGTTGTGCGCCGAAGACCTCCATGTCGGTCGGGATGGCGCCGGGGCCGAAACAGACGTTGAGCCGGCCGTGCGACAAATGGTCCAAAAACGCCAGCCGCCCGGCCACGTGGGCCGGATGATGATATTGCAAGCAGACCGGGGCCGGACCGACGCGGATGCGCCGTGTCAGGCCGAGCACCTTCGCCAGGAAGATTTCGGGCATGACGATGTTCTCGACGCTCGACGAATGGTGCTCGCCGACCCAGAAATCGTCGAAGCCCAGTTCTTCGCACTTCACCGCGAGCTCGAGGTCTTCGTCGATGCACTGAGCCAACGGCTTGGCCGGATCGTGGATCGGCATCACGAACATTCCCAGCCGCAAAGCATTCATGTGGCGTCTCGTTGTTCAAGGAACCCGTCGACGTCGACGCCCAGCCGCTCCCCGTGCAGTCGTAACGCTTTGAGCGTCGCGGGATCGACCGGAATGCCGTCGCGCCGGCGCTTGCGCATCGTGCGGAATTCGAGTTCGCCGGGCACCAGCACTTCGGTAAAGCCCGGCGCAGGGGGCGATGACTTGATGTAGGCGATCGTTTCGTCCACCAGCCGGCGGAATTCCGCCAGCGGACAAAACGCGGAAGGATCGATGACCACGAAGCAGACGCCGTTGCCTGTGACCGTGGTGTCTTGCGAGCGGATGCCGGCCAGCGCGCCGCCCAGCAACTCGACCAGGAGGCTCAGGGCAAATCCCTTATGCCCGGCGGGGCCGCCAAGCGGCAGAAGGCCGCCGCGCGGCGGACCATAGAACTGATTGGGGTCGTTGGTCGGTTGGCCCTGGGCATCGACGATCCAGCCGTCGGGCAGCGGTTTGCCCTCGTTGCGGTAAAAGCGAATCTTGCCCTCCGGAGCGATCGACGTTGCAAAGTCGGCAACGACCGGGTCGCCGCCGGTGGGTACCGCATAGGCGATGGGATTCGTAGCCAAACGTCCCTCGCGCCCGCCCCAGGGGAGCACGAAGTGCCCGTGCAAGGGCGAGTTGCAGGTTGCCAGCGCGACGTAGCCCTGATCCGCCGCAAGCTGCACCCAGGCTCCCAGCCGGCCGACATGATTGCAGCGGCGCGTGATTACGCAGGCGGCGCGTTGCCCGCGGGCGATTTCGACGGCGACGCGAACGGCCTGTTCCGCGCCGACGGCACCGAATCCGTGGCCGCAATCGACGACCGCGGTCGAGCCTCCCGTGTGTTCAACCGCCTGCGGCGCGTCGGGAAGGATCGTCCCTTCGGCCATCGCCTCGAGATACTCAGGAATGCGCAGTACGCCGTGCGAGTCGTGGCCCATCAAGCTACTGGCGATCAGCGAGACAATCGCCGTCCGTGCCTCACGATGGCCGGCCCCGGCCGCCGTTATCAAGGCGACGCCGAGCTGCGATACGGATTGACTTGGATAGAGGCGATTCATCAGCACTGCGACGGCCGGTCGTCGGTAATTTTTGATCGGACTGCATTGTATTGAATTCCGCTCGGCCCGCCATACAAACGGCGACGGCAACGATGGTTGGCGCGCGGAGGTGGCGTCGACCTCGTCGTCTCACAGCGGCTGCCCAGGAAAACGGAACTTGAACCGGTTACAATAGGCCGTGAATAACCCGCGTCATCATGAACCATTGCCCATGAACGTTCCGGCCGCGAACGCCCTCTTTATCTGTCTGGTGAGCATCGGCGGACTTTGCTCTGGACCGCTTTTCGCGGCCGAGTCGCCAGCGTACTCCATCGCTGCCTTCTCGGCCGATGTCACCGTGCCTTTGGGCCACCGCTCGATGGGCATTCTGCCGACCAAGACTCGCACGATCGAGGACCCACTCGATGCGCACGGTTTTGTTTTGCTCGGGCCGGAAAAGCCGATCGTACTCTTGGCGCTCGACTGGTGCGAGGTCCGCAACGGCGCCTACGACGAATGGCGCGATGCCCTGGCTGCGGTCGCCGGCACCCTCCGCGAACGGGTGCTCGTTTGCTCGCTGCACCAGCACGACGCCCCGGTGGCCGACAGCGGCGCCCAAGAGTTATTGGACAAGGTCGGGCTGAAGGGCGAGCTTTATGATACGGCCTTCCACAACGAGTGCATTGGTCGCGTCGTGCGGGCCTTGGCCGACAGCCTGAAATCGCCGCGGCCGGTCAGCCACGTCGGCATCGGCCAGGCCCAAGTCGAAAAAGTCGCGTCGAACCGCCGCGTCGTCGCGCCCGACGGACTGGTAAGCTGGAACCGTTATAGCGCTTCGGGAGGCGACCCCTTCTTGAGCCAGGCGCCCGAAGGCGAGATCGATCCGTATCTGAAGACGATCAGCTTCTGGCGGGGCGAGACGCCGATCCTGGCACTGCACGCCTACGCGACGCATCCCATGAGTTACTATGGCCGCGGCGGCGTGAGCGCCGACTTCGTCGGGCTGGCCCGTCGCCGCCGTTCGATGGACCAGCCCCAGGTGCCGCAAATCTACGTCACCGGCTGCAGCGGTGATGTAACGGCCGGCAAGTACAACGACGGCACGCCGCTGATGCGCCAGGTATTGGCCGACCGCATCTATCAGGCCATGAAGCAATCCTGGGCGGCAACCGAGCGGTTTCGATTGGAAAGCGTCGCCTTTCGCTCCGCTTCTTTCGATTTGCCGTTTCACGAAGGGCAAGCGTTCACGCGGCAGGCGCTCGAAAGGACGCTGGCCGATGAACGGGCGAAAGCGGCCGATCGAATCCTGGCGGCCATGGGCCTAAGCCGTCTCGACCGCGTGGCCCGTGGAGAGAAGATCGACCTGCCCTGCATCGATTTTGGCCGGGCGAAGATCGTGCTCTTTCCGGGCGAAGCGTTCGTCGAATATCAGTTGCTGGCGCAGAGGATGTCGCCCGATTCGTTCGTGCTCTCGATCGGCTACGGAGAATGCTGGCCCGGCTACATTCCGACGGACGCCGCCTTCCGCGACCGCTTCAATCACGACTGGCGCTGGGCCGGGCCGGGCAGCGAACAGCGCATTCACGACGCTCTCAAGAAGGTGCTCCCTGAAAACAACTAGCCGAGCTTGCTATTGGCGGGCCGCACTCTTGCTGTTGATCGGAACCGGGACGTTTCCGTCGGCCGCACAGGAGCCGACAAAGCCGCTGTGGTCGGTCGATGATCTTTTCCGCATGGACGGCCCGCAATCGGTTATCGTTTCACCGACTTCAACCACGCGAAAAGCGAGTCGCCAATCTGAGTGTAGCCGGCCGCGGCGGGATGGACGCCGTTGTTCTGGCGAAGGTTTTCAGCGCGGCTGCCGACATTCCCAGGCGCGGTTTCGGTTGGATAGCTCCATCGGCAATCAAGATTGACGTAAGCCGGCACGAGGTCGATCCCTTCGTGCTCACGGCCGGCGTAATGGTCGATCATGCGTTCCACGAGGCGATGTTGGTTGCGGCGATACTGCCAACGACGTGGAGAAACAATACAGGTGGCCTGCGGTGCGGAGGTAGATATGGCCATCGCAGATGGCGGGCGTGGCGTAGGAGTTCTCGCCGAAATCGCTGGAACTGAGAATCCGCCAGTTCGCCTGGGAGCTGACCACCGTGAGTGTTCCCAGCTCGTCGATGAGGTAGAGCTTGCCGTCGCCGACCACCACCAAGCCAAGGTCCACCGCCAAGGCAGAAAGGTCCACAAACGGAGCCAGGGCAGAAAGGTCCACGAACGGAAGCAGACCGCGTGAATCGAGCCGCACAGCACGGTCATGATGGACACCGTCACCAATCGTGGAATCAGGCGCGAGCCGCCGAGGCCGGTCCAGAACGATACGACGATCACAACAGCCAGCTCGAGTCCCGTGACCGCTAAGAAGAAGGAACCGGCCGCGGTCAGGGGTTGCGGAGTGGCACGTCGTCCCACTGCAAAAAGCAAGGCGAGGGAGGCGGTCCAGATCGCCAGGTCTTTGATTCCGAATTGTCGCGACGTTGCTGTGCGCCCAGGCGGTCCGCTTGCGCGCGGGTCGGGAGCGGCAAACTTGACGACGCTCCACCCCCGCGATCGCAGGAATCCGAATGCCGCGATCAATCCGGCCAACACCGCCGCGCCGCTCACGACGATGTCCCATTGCTGCCCCCCGTCTCGCGAGAGTGCGAAAGTGACCATCCAGCCGACCGCCAAGGAGACGATCGCGCCCGGCAGGCGACACTGCCATCGAGCATTTCCCAGCACGGCCCAGACGACGAGCAGCATGACCAGCGCGGCCGTCAAGCCCAAGCCAACGGCGATCTCCGCGCGTGCGAGGCCTCGCTCGTCGTAGTATGTGCTCGCAATGCGCAGAAGCAACACGCCGAATACGGTCCCTTCGATGACAGCGACATCGACGGCGGGCTGCCACGATGGCGCGTCGCCGCGGCGTGCGCGGACCCACGCAACGCTCCATGCCAGGAAGGCGGCGGCCGTGCCAAGGAAAAGCCAGAACACCCATGAATTGTCCGGCAGTTTGCAAAGCTCGCGTAGCGTTGCCACGTCCCAGATCCGGGCCGCCCCGTCGTCGCAGTGCGCGGCCATGCGAAGGCCGTCCGGCGAGAAGGCGGCCGGCCAATAACATCCGACATTTACGGTGAGCGTGCGAGCGGCGCGTCGCTGTGTGACGTCAAATAGTTGTAATTCGGGCGCATCTCTTCGGTCAATTGCCACCCATTGTCCGTCGGGCGAAAACGCTGCCCTCATGCCGCAATTGGCAGGAAAGGTGTAGGCAGACCGTTTTGTCTCGCAGTTCCACAAGTGAGTACGCAAACCAACGGAGTCGAACATTACGGCCCATTTGTCGTCGGGTGAGACGGCTGGCAACCAGCTTTCGGCGATGCTGTCGACAAGGCGAAACCGCCGCTGGGAAATATCGTAAAGCTTCAGTCCATGCCCAACACCGCTATAGATTGAGACGGCCAGGCGCTTGCCATCGTGCATGGGCACCACGCGCTGAAAGCCATCGTGCGAGGCCATCGCCACTTGCCGGCCGCTGGCCGTGTCCCACAGCCGCACGGATAGATCGATCAGCGTGACTTTCGTCGGCGGGCTTTCGACTTGGGCCATAAGGTGCTCCTCGCAGTACACCGTCCATTTTGGTCGCCGGCGATCAGGGCCGCAATGCCGTCGTCATGGAGTTGGGGCATGGGCCAGGCCCTCGTGTAACTTTCGCTTGGCAAGCGACCTATCCTTTGGGGATAATCGGAACTTGCACTGTTTCGGCCTGCGACAAAGAGGTAGCCCGCGTGACGAAAGCGACAATCGGGGCGAGGGACAATCTGGCGATCGTCGTTTGCCTAACGTCGGTCGGGGCTCTGCTCTTAGGTAGCTGTCTTTCGCGCACGGCCGCCGCTCGGCAACCGCCCCCGCGCAGCGACGCGGCCACCCGTCAATTTGCCGCGGCCGCGGCCCTGCAGAACCGCGAGCAATTCGGTCTGGCGGCGAACGAATGGGCCAAGTTCCTCAAGACCTACGCCAGCGACGCGCGGGCCGACCGGGCACAGTATTACCTCGGCATCTGTCGCCTCAAGAACAAGCAATACGCCGAGGCGCTGGCCGCCTTCGACAAGGCCGTCGCCGATTATCCCAAGTCGGAGTTTTTGGCGTCGTCGATGCTGCACCTTGGCCTGGCGCAGTACAACCTGGCTGTCGGCGGACAGGCCGACTTGTATCCCAAGGCGGCCGAGACCTTCGCCACGCTGATCCAAAAGTTTCCCAAGAACAAGGAAGTGGCCCAAGCCACGTTCTACCGCGGCGAAGCCCTCTATGCCCAAGGCAAAAAAATTGAGGCCGCCCGGCTTTATTCCGACGTGGTCGAGAAACACAAGAGCGGTCCGCTGATGCCCGAAGCCCTGTATGCCCTGGGCGTCACGCAAGAAGAGCTGGGCCAGCCGGCCGCGGCGGGCGCGAGCTACGACGCCTATCTAAAGCAGTTTGCCAACCAGCCGCATGCGGCCGAGGTGACGTTGCGGCGGGCCGAGACGCTGTTCGCACAGCAGCAGTTTGGGCCGGCCGAAAAATGGTTCGCCGCGGCCGCCGGCCGGGCCGGTTTTCAAGACGCCGGCCTGGCGATGTTCCGGCAGGCCGCCGCGCTCTACGAGCAGCACAAGTATGCCGAGGCCGCCGCGCTCTATGCCTCGCTGCCGCGAAAGTTCCCGCAATCGAAGCACAACACCGCCGCTCAGCTCGCCGCCGGCAAGTGCGATTACCTGGCGGGCAAGTACGCTCAAGCACGCGAGACACTGACCGCCTCGCTGGCCGCCGGTGGAGCGACCGCCGCCGAGGCCGCACATTGGCTGGCCCGCAGTTATCTGAAAGAGCGGCAACCGGCCGAGGCGCTCAACGTCGTCGATGCCGCACTGCCGCGGTCGGCGCAAACGTCGTTCGCGGTGCAGCTTGCCTTCGATCGAGCGGACGCCCTTTACGACCAGCCGCCGCGACGGCGCGAGGCCGCGGCCGCCTACGCCGAGTTGGCCCACAAGCACGCGCAAGACCCGCTCGCCCCGCAGGCCCTTTATATGGCCGCGCTGGCTTCGTTCAATGTGGGCGACCACGCCCAGGCCCTGGAGTACAGCAGCGAGTTTCAAAAGCAGTACGCCGACAAAGAGCTGGCCGCCGACGTGGGTTATATCGCGGCCGAAAGCAGCGTGCAGTTGGGCAAGTACGACGAGGCGGTTGCCCGTTACGACCGGTTGCTCAAAGACCATCCGCGCCGCGGCGATGCCCCGATCTGGCAGGTCCGCCGCGGGCTGGCGCTGTTCTTGCAAAAGAAGTTTGCCGAGGTCGTGGCCGCCTTGCAGCCGTTGCTGGCGTCGCCCGCCAATAAGCCGCTGTTGGCCGAGGCTTCGTATCTGGTCGGCGCCAGCCAGAACGAGCTGAAGCAGTTCGACGCCGCTCAGAAGACGCTCGCCGCCGGACTGGCCGCCGAACCGCGCGGCCGGCATACGCCCGACACCTTGCTGGCCCTGGCCTACGCCGAGCGGCGGCTGAACCAATCGAAGCAAGCCAAAGGGCATCTCGAACAGCTTCTTTCGCAGTTCGCCGACAGCCCGCTGCTCGATCGGGCCCATTTCCGCCTGGCCGAAGACGCCTACGCCGACGGCGACTGGGCGACCGCCGCGGCCGAATATAAGCAGGTCATCGAGAAGTTCTCCGGCAGTCCGCTGGCGGCCAATGCGCTCTACGGGCTGGCCTGGACGCAGCTCAGCCAACACGACTATGCGGCCGCCGCCGTCACGCTCGACACGCTCATCTCGAAGTACGCGACCAGCGAGCTGCTGCCACGGGCACGCTATGCTCGTGCGCTGGCCCGCGAGCAGCTCAAGCAGTTCCAGCAGGCGATCGACGACGTGCGGGCGTTCTTGCAGTCCGGACCGTCGGGCAGCGAAAAGTCGGACGCGCAGTACGTGCTGGGGTTGTGCCAGGCCGGGCTGGGTCAGGACGCACAGGCGGTCAAGACGTTCCACGCCATTCTGGCCGAAGACACGAAGTATGCCGGCACCGATAAAGTGCTCTACGAGTTGGGCTGGGCGCTGAAGTCGCTCGACCAGTCCGATGAGGCGGCCGAGGTCTTCCGGCGGCTGTCGAAGGAGTACGCCAACAGTCCCCTGGCGGCCGAGGCCCTGTATCACGTGGCCGAGGCCGACGATCAGCGCGAGCAGTATGCCGCGGCGGCGGCCGGTTACTATCAGGCCATGCAGAAGGGAGGCAAGAGCGCGCTGGCCGAAAAAGCGGCCCACAAGCTCGGCTGGGCCTATTTTCACCAGCAGCTATTCGACAAGGCGAAGCAAGCCTTCGCCTATCAGCGGGCCGCTTGGCCGCAGGGCACGCTGGCCGCCGACGCGGCGTTCATGGAGGCCGAGTCGCTCTTCAAGCAGGGTAAATATGCCGACGCGATCGCCGCTTACCATCAAGTGACGGGCCCATCGGGCAAGGACTTCGCCGTGCTGGCCTTGTTGCACGCGGCCCAGGCGCAGGCCAAGCTCAACGAGTGGCAGGCCAGCCTCGCCGCGCTGGAACAAGCGGCCAAGCAGTTCCCGGAATCGGACTATCTGGCCGAGATTCTCTACGAACAAGGCTGGGCCCGGCAGAACCTTGGTTCGCCCGACCAAGCGCTGGCCCTGTATGAAAGCGTGACGGCCAAGACCGACCGCGAGGTGGCGGCCCGCGCGCGGTTCATGATCGGCGAGATTTACTTCGAGAAAAAGAACCACGCCGAGGCGATCAAGAATTTTTTCAAGGCGGCCTATGGCTACGGCTATCCGCAGTGGCAGGCCAACGCTCATTACGAAGCCGGCCGCTGCTTCGAGGTGCTCGGCAAGAAGGAGCAGGCCCGCAAATCGTATCAGGAAGTCGTGGAGAAGTTTGCCGACAGCGAGAAAGCGCCGCTGGCCAAGCAGCGGATCGAGGCGATTAAGTAATGTCGCCTTTCGCTCCGCGAAAGCGGCGGCGCTACCGGGGCAGGGTAGAGGGTTTAGGGTTCAGAAATACTTGAATTGACCTTTGCCTGACGCCTTCCGCCAGCTCGCTCCCTTCGCAAACTGATTAAACCACTGCCCCGTCGCCACCGGCGCAACAGGCTGGTGTCTTGCTTCTCTGCTTCTCCTTGGCTTCTCCTTGGTCCCGACGTTTCGGAAAGTGCAGGTCGAGGTCACACCTTGACACTGATGGCATATACGCTATCATTGGAAAGGTTCCACGCAACAAGGCGCCGGGTCATGAAGGTCACCACGCTGATACCAGCCAGGCGCAATGATGGAAGTCGGGTCAGTGCCCGACAGCGGGCCGAGATCATCGCCAGGTTTTGGCAACGTTTTGGCGGCTCGACGATCGAAGGGAAAACGCAAGGCGACTGGATCGACCCGGCGGACGGAACGCATTACCGCGACGAATGCTGGAAACTGGTCGTGACGACGACACCGGATCGGTGGCCGGAAGTCGAGCGATTGATCGCCGAGGTCGGCCGCGACCTTGGGCAGAAGGCGATGTACGTCGAGGTGCAGTACTTTGACGGCGTGCGGATCTTGCGAATCGAGTGAGGGCCGGCCGCAACGCGGCTGCTCACGGCGGGGCTTTTGAAAGGAGATGGGCCATGACCAGGTCTAATGCGACACGAGACGGAAACCGCGGTCGGACGAATCGCCGGCGAAGTTCGGGCGCCGGCCCGGTGGCCGACGCGCTGCGTTACGCGCGCCGGTTGCGGCAGAAAGGGCTGACTTGGATCGAGGTGAGCAACGCCTTGTTTGGGCCGGGCGGAAAGCTGACCGAGTTGTGCCCGACCGAGGCCGAGCGAGCGGCCCTGGCGAAAACCAGCGACTTCCAGGAAATCTTGCGGCTGATCGAACAGGCCCGCGACGACGACGGCGATCCGGTCGGGGCGGTGGGCAATTGGATGTCGACGGCCAGCGGCACGACGACCTTGCGGATTCCCAAATCGCTGCACGCCGCCTTGCTCGCCGAGGCCGAGGCCGAAGGCACTTCGCTCAATCAACTTTGCCTCGCCAAGCTCGCCGTCCAGTTACGCGCGGCGGTGGTCGTGTAGCGCCGAGCGGAAAACCACCATTTCCCCCGTCTAGTCAAGGATCGTGCGACGCTGCCAATTCAGTGAGACGCCAATTTTGCGAGCGAAATCTCCGTTCCAATTGGCCTCGAATCCCTCGTTGCGCAGGCATTCGCAAACCTCGCGGGCAATGCCGAGTGCGTTCCTCTCGTAGATGTCATGAGCGACTTCTGAGTCGTCGGACGAAAACCAACCATAAGCCAAGTAGACCGAGACATGGGTGTTTTCAGCCAACATGTGGGGCATATTCTGATCGATGAAAAACGCATAGCCACCTACGCGGTCGCGAAAGCCTGGATAACGGCGGTTGATCGCCTCGATCCGATCCGGTAGTTCGGCGCCGGTGCATGTGTCACAGCAGGGAGAGACTTGCCACAGAAGGATGCCTCGTTCGCGTAAGGCAACTTCGACGCGGTCAAGGCGATCGCAATCCGTCTCGTCCGGCCATGTGGCCTGTTCGGATGCAAGCCAGGTTGCGGCTCGCTCAAGCTCGTGGGCTGCAAATTGAATAAACGTTTCCAATTCTCGCTCTGGACATTCGTCCTGAATGTAAACTTCACGGCAGGTCTGAAGGATGCCTTCGTGCCCGTGCTTTGCTAGTCGAAGCTCACCGAGGATGGCCGATCGAAGCGTAGCGCGGAGTTCCTCTCGCGATGCTTCATTCCAGGTTTGTTCGTCGCTCATAGGTTTGATCGCGTCGAGCCGCACCCCAGGCGGCCATTAAACCGCGCCAGAGCGCGTTGTGAAAGGGTAGTGGCCGAGCATCGGCGGCGGCTGTCGAGCATCTCTTGGTGGATGCGGTCGCGGTGGGAGCCGATCGCCGGCCGCGCCAACCGCGACCGGCGAGTTGAACACGGCCGCTGCGGTGACCAGAGCCAAGTCCACGTCCTGGCGGCGGAACGAAACGCGAATCGATCGCGCGTCAGGCTCTGCGAGCTGCGCGGCGCGTCTTCGATGCGACGATTTCTGCCGTTCATCCTGCTCACTCGTTTCGGGCGAGGTGAAGTGAGGGTCCACTACTTTCGGCGCTGGCGTTCGACGAACGCTTCGTAATCGTGCGGCGTGTCGATGCCCAACGTGGCCTGGGGCACCACGGCGACCGCGATCGGATGCCCGGCTTCGAGCACGCGCAATTGCTCCAGCTTCTCGGTTTGCTCCAGGCGCGAGGGCGGCAGGTCGGACATCGAGAGCAGAAAATCGCGGCGATAGGCGTACAAACCAATGTGCTGAAAGAAGAGCGGCGGACCGGCATCGAGCAGTCGGTCGTGCCACTCGCGCGCGTGCGGAATCGGGCTGCGGCTGAAATAGAGCGCGCGGCCGCGCTCGTCGAACACCACTTTGACGCAGGCCGGGTCGAGCAGCTTTTCGCGCGTTCTGATGGGCGTGGCCAGGGTCGACATGACGTGTTCGGGCCGCTGTTCCAGCAGGGCAATGGCCGCGTCGATCGACTCACCGGCCAGCTCGGGCTCGTCGCCCTGCACGTTGACCACGATCTCGATGTGGCTCAGCCGGCGTGCGACTTCGGCCACGCGATCGGTGCCGCTGGCGCAGTCCGGGTTGGTCATTTCGGCCTGCCCGCCGAACGACCGCACCTCGTTGAGAATCTCTTGGTGATCGGTCGCCACGCACAGGCCGCTGGGCCGCCGGGCCCGGCGGGCGGCTTCGTAGGTGTGCTGGATGACGCTCTTGCCGGTCTCGCGCAGCAAGAGCTTGCGCGGCAGCCGCGTCGACGCCAGCCGGGCCGGAATGACAATGAAGCTGTTCGCCATGGAAATACCCTGTGATTTGCCGGCCGAGAACAACGCCGTCTTGCCTTGCTTGCGTCCGGCAACTTATTCTGGATCCCGGTCGAAGAGCAAGGGCTGTGAGATGACGACGATCAATACCAAACCGTCCGCGGGCGAATTCCTTTGACACTGCCCGGCCGTCCGTATAAACTCAACAAAGGTTGTTGGCCGGACAAGATTCAGCACCTCAGTCAGTCCGACAAGGCCGTTCGGTCTGCGTCGGTGATCCACGCCGGCCTCATCCCCCCGATGAAAGCACTTTGGACCGGTCGGAGCAGGTCCGTCAAACCAACGTTTCTCGCCGGCGGCGGAATCACGCCGGCCGATCGAGAGAGGCGCGCGAGCGCCGCAATAACAGGAGCCAAGCGATGGCCAGTAGTGAAAACCAGGGTCTGCAAATCGCCCTCATTATCTTCGTCATGCTCACCATTTTGCTGAGCGTGACCACCTTCATGTTCTTCCGCGAATATGAAGAAGCCGACAAAAAGGCCCACGAAGACGCCAAAAGCGCCACCGACGCTACCAAGTCGTTGCGCGAAACCGTCACCGAGATGGAGAAGCTCCGCAAGATCATTGGCGTGAGCGATCAGGCCAAGCTGAGCGAGGTCGAAGAGGCCCATCGCGAAGACATGAAGAACTTCGCCACCACCGTTCCGCAGGAGAGCCAGTTCTATCGCCCCGCCCTGGAGTTTCTGGCCAACACGCTGAAGGAAAAGACGGCCGAGATCATCGAAGCACGGACAGCCATTCAGCGCGAGCAGGACGAACGCAAGACGGTCGAGGCCGCCAAGCAGACACAGGTGGACGAGGCCCAAGCCAACGCTCAGAAAGCCGAAGCCGACTTGGCCGCCGCCAAGAAAGCCTTCGACGACGAACGCAAGCAGATGCTGGAAGACCAGAACGACCTGAAGCGGCAGTTGGCGGAGAAGAACGACGCCATGACCGAACTGACCGAAAAGAGCAAGAAGCGCGAAGACGATCTGACCGCCGAAAACAAGAAGCTCACGATGGCCAACACGGACCTCAACGAGAAGAACCTGGCACTCGATCCGACCAGCGGCTTCGAAGTGCCCGACGGCAAGATCGTGTGGGTCGATCAAAAGACGCGCAGCGCCTACATCAACGTCGGTCAGGCCGACGGTCTGCGCCCGCAGACGCTGTTCAGCGTCGTGGCGGGCGACGACGACGTCGGCGGCGACCACCAGCGGACGAAAGGACGCATCGAAGTCGTCGAGCTGCTCGGGCCGCACTTTGCCGAAGCACGCATCACCGAAGACCGGCTCACCGACCCGATGGTGGAAGGCGACAAAATTTTTACGCCGCTGTGGCATCCGGGCCGCTCGGAGGGTTTCGCCATCATCGGCGGCATCGATCTCGACAACGACGGCCTCGACGACCGCCAGATGGTCAAGGACCTGATCCACATGAGCGGCGGCACCGTCGACGCCGAAGACGCGCCCGACGGCAAGCAGGTGGGCAAGATCACCCAGAACACGCGATACATCATTCAGGGTCAGCCGCCCGAGGACAGCAATGTGGGCAGCAAGGCTTATACCAAGCTGCAGAAAGACGCCCTCCAGGTCGGCGTGCGATTGATCAGCGTGCCAAAGTTCCTCGACCAGATCGGCTGGAAGAACCAGAAGCAAACGCTGGTCTACGGCCGTCACGGCAACGCCAACGACCTGCCGCCGCAAGCGCGCGACGGCGGTCAGCCGGTATCGTCGGGCAACGTCAGCAGTTTCTTCCGCGTGCGTCGTCCGCCCGGCCATCGCGGTCTGGGCGGCGGCATCGAGCGCGACACCAACGCCCGCGAGATGCCGCGCAAAAGCGCGTATGGAAAGTAGAGGCTGGCCTAGCGGGCGCATCAGCCGCGTAGCGGCGAGATAGTTTAGCCGTGGGCGCGAGCGGCGCGAGCCCACGGTACCGATGCGGGAGATTAGGCAAGCCGCGTAGCGGCGACAGAAGGTATCGCACCACGCACTCTGTCGCCGCTACGCGGCTGCGCGGATCGTTGGCGTCCCTTTTCCGTGGGCTCGCGCCCACGGCTAAACTCTACCGTCCCTACGGGACCGGGAAACGCAACGGCCGCGACGCAGCGTCGGACTTGTGTAGAACAACGTGGGTTCCACCCTGGGCTATCGAATGACGCAGCTTCGGTGCTACGGCGGCCTTCGGCCTTACCCAACGTGCGGTTCGCCGGCCGGCCACGCTTACCGCACTGGCCGCGAGCCCTTCGGGCGGGCCAGGTGCGGCTCCGGGGCCGGTGCTTCGTCTGCGACGGATTCCGGCTGTGCCGATCGCTCGGCCGGCACGTCGGCGTAGTAGAGCGTGGTTTCTTCCTCGGTCAACTTCGTGCCCAGCGACTTGCACTGCAGCTCCACGCGGAAGCGGTGCGTGCCCGCGCTCGTCGCTTTGGCGTGGATCTTCAGCACTTTCTCTTCACCCGCTCCCAGCGAGGGCAAGGTCTCGAACACCACCGTGCCCGATGAGATCGAGTGGGCCGGGCCGTCGGTCGAGAACGGTTCCACGCCGTTGGAAAAGAAGGCCGTCACATCGACGCCTTCGGCCGGACGGTCGCCGCGGTTGCGGACGCGGACTTCATACACCGAGTCCTGACCGATGGGCACCGCGCCGGAGGGATCGACCACGTCGAGCGCCAGGTCGGCCACGGCCATCACGTCGGTGAGCGCCACGCTGCTGTGCTTCAAATTGCCGTCGGCCGTCACCGTCGCCTCCAGACGGTTCTCGCCGGGCGACTTCATCAGGCACTTGACGGTGAAGAGCTGTTCGGCGCCGGCCGGCAGCGACGAAAGCGACCAAGTGGCGCGGCCGTGCTTGATGTCGATCTTCGCGTCGTGCGACGCGGCGGCGCACTCCGAGCCTTCGGGCAACACGGCCGTCACTTTCACGCGCCGGGCCGTGGCGTCGCCCGAATTGCGCACCCGCAAGCGATAGGTGGCCGGAGCGCCGGCGTACTGCCGGGGCGGACCGGCGACTTCCACTTGCACGGCCGGCTGGCGCACGGCCACTTCGTGCCCGGCGGCGGTGTGGATGCCGCCGTCGGCGGTGGCACGAGCTTGAATCGTCAACGGGCCGCCTTGCCGGGCCACCAGCTCGATCTCGACCACCTTGGTCTCGCCGGCCGCCAGCGTGCCGACGCGGTGCGTCGCCGGAACGCCCTCGTCGGGCGGCAGCGGCATTAGATGGATCACGGCATTCTCGGCCGGCCCGTTGCCGGGGTTGCTCAGCGTCAGGCGATAGATTTCTTTCTCGCCGCAGAGCACCTCGACGGCCCCGTCGATCTGCAGAGCCAGCTTGGCTTCTTGCACGTCGAGCGTGGCCTTGGCCGAGACCGCGGCCACGCCGCAGCGCACGTCGAAGGCCAACGCGGAGCTGTCGTGCGGCACGATCCGCAGGGCCAGCTCTTCGTGCTTGCCCGGCGGCAGGGTGCGGATGGCCCACTGCAAAGCACAGCCGCTGGGCGAGCGGTCGATGGTGCCGGCGCTGGGCCGCGTGGAGCTCAATTCGGCCGTGTCGGGCAACGAAACCATGACCACCAGATCGCTGGCCGGCTGGTCGCCGTGGTTGCTCACCACCAGCTTGTAATCGGCGGGCTGGCCCACCGACAGGCGGTGCGGGCCGGTCCCTTGAATCGTCACCTTGGGCATCGTGCGGACGAAGAGTGATTTGGGGTCGCCAATCTCGTCGCTGGCGGCCCGTTTGTTCTCGGTCTTGACGGGCTTCGACGCGTGCGGCTTGGCGGGGCCGGCCACCACGGCCGATTCGCTCTCCAAGTCGTCGCGGTCCAATTTGTCGGGCACCATGGCCAACTCCGGCTCGTCGGCCAAGGTGGGAGTGTCGTCGGCCGGCGTTTCGCTCTCTACGGGCTGCGGTCGGCTGGCGGTGCGGCGGCTGGAAGACGTGCGGCTGGTCGACGACTTGATGGTGGGGGGCTTCGTCTCACTGGACGGACCCGAACGGGCCTTGGCCGTGGTGGCCGACTGGTTGGTCAGCCGCGTAGGTCCCTCGTCGCTCTTGGCCGACCCGCCGGAGGTTTTGCCCGCCGGGGTGGGATGAACGTGCTTGGGCGGCGTTTCCGGCTCTCCCGTCAGCGAGCGGCGAAGGCGGTCGAAGAGTGGGGCGCGGCGATGGGCGGAGTGGTTCGTTTCCTGGGCCGCCGCGGTCCCACTGTACACGACGATCGCCGTAAGTGCGGTCGAGACGGTGGCTTGTCGTAACCAGCGCATGGGTGCTTTCCTGCCGTCGAAATGGCGTGAAGAATATCGTTCCATCGCGACTTATCGGCAATGACGAAAGGCCGGGTTTAATCGGATGAGCCGCGCGGAGGGGAGAAAATCGAGCGACGCGGAAAGCAGGGGAGGTTGGGGGAACCAGCAGTCGGCTGAAAGCGCCCGTCAACGGCCCGCTGGGATGCTCGGCGGCGGGAGTAAAGCGAGTTGGCTGGTGGGTATGGAACCGCTGACGCGAAGCTGCGATCCGCTTACGGAGGCGTGGACTAACTCGAGTATGCCCGCCGCGGCGGCGGCCTGCGGCTGTTGCGACAATCCCGTGCGTGAACTCTGCAGTGCCGTGGTCAGCAATTGCTGCAGCATATTGGCCGTCTCCGCGTCTTGAGTGTCAATGTCGGCGTTGAACGACAGTGTGTCGGTCCAGCGCAAAGTGACGAAGTACCCATGCACCCTGTTGAAACTCGCGATGATGCCGCCGTGCGACTGATGCACGCCATGAGTCTTGGCGCGCAGCACGAGATCGTAACCGGTCGGCAAGTCGAGGCGCCCGCCGCGTCCTTCTTTCGCGCGATCGATCGCCTCTTTGAGCCGCTCGGATTTCGTTGCACCGATGAGCAGGTTGGCCGACGGTGTTACGTAATACATCGTTTGCATTGACGGGGATACACCGATCGGTAGATTCGCGGATTTCCGGTTCGACATCGTGTAAATGGGCATTCCTTGATGTGACTCGCCGGACGACGAAATTCCGGGCAAACTCGACAGGCCCACCGGCCGCGACAGTTTGGCCGCGATGTAGCCGTCAAGTCCATCGATGACGATGAACACTTCTTGCATGTCGCGAGGATCGAAGCCCTGCGAGACGGCGTTGTTGAGTGCCTCGTCGATTTGCGGCTTGATCTGAGGAACCGACGCCGCGCGGTCGAGCAAGTTCCGCACGCGTATTGATGCAGCGAGCGTGTAGGTCGACGGCAGGTAGGCGATTGGATTATTGGCGCTGCCACCACCGATCATGTCGACCAGCAGAATAATCAGAATCGCCAGTAACGCCACCGCAGTGATTCCCGTGCCGCCGAAGATCAGCCACAGCAGGGCACCGCTTTTTTTCTTGCGGCGATGCGTGGAAACGCCGAGCGCCGAGGGGCGCAACAGGTCGACCGACGCGGTGGACAGCGCGGGAGCGTCGAGCGGACCAAGAGCGCTCAAGTCGAGACTAAAGCCCGACACGACCTCGGCTTCCGGCAGCGGAGCTTCCGGCAGCGGTTGAGCCGGTCGACGCGCGGGCCGAGCGGCCGGCGAGGCCGTGCGGGGTTTTGGACGAGGCGCGGCGGACGATGCTGGACGCGCGGGTGGTCTTGCGGCCGGCTGGGCCGCCCCGACGGTGAACAGCGCGCCGCACTGACGGCAGCGGGCCTGCTGGCCGGCCAGCTCGTCGGCGCCGGAATAGACTTTGCCACAACCGTCACAAGTGAAGCGGATCATGCAAGCCCTCATTGCCGCAAGCGTGGTGTCGGGTCGAGAAAGTCTTTTTTGTTGGTTCCCCGTCAACTTCTGGATAAACTACCGCAGGGAACCGTTTTTGGGAATCAGAAATTCCATTTCGGCTCCCAACTCGGCGTGTGCGCGGCCTTCATATATGCCGCGGCGCGCGCGGCGATGTCGGGGAACTTGGCGGCCACGTCCGTCTTCTCCTGCGGATCGTCGGCCAGATTGTAAAGCTCCGGCAACGAGTCGGGCGATTTGCGTACGTTGTTGCGCACGGCCTTCCAGTCGCCAAATCGCACGGCCTGTGCCCGGCCGCCGCTTTGATACTCCCAGTAAAGATACTCGTGCTGCTTCTGCCCGGATTGCCCCAGCAGCGTCGGCAAAATACTGAGTCCGTCGCTGTCGTCGGGCAGCGTCCCGCCGGCCAGGTCGCAGAAGGTCGGCAACATGTCCCAAAACGCGCCTATGAGCGGGCTGCTGGCGCCGGCGGCGATGTGTCCCGGCCAACGGGCGATGAACGGCGTGCGGATGCCGCCTTCATAAAGGTCTTGCTTGTAGCCGCGCAGGCCGCCGGTGCTCTGGAAGAATTCCGGGTCGGTGCCCGTATGAGGGAACACCGCACCGTTGTCGCTGGCGAAGAAGACCAGCGTGTTGTCGTCGAGTTGCAGCTCGTCGAGCAGCCGCATCAGCCGGCCGACGTCGCGGTCCATGCGGGTGATCATGGCGGCGTAGGCGGCCCGCGGCGTGGGGTGGTTGGCGTAATGCTTCGAGTTCGTCACCGGTGTCTCCGGCCACTTGCCGCGGTACTCGGCCAGCGAATCGTCGGGCACTTGCAACGAAAGGTGCGGAATGGTGAATGCCAGGTAAAGAAAGAACGGGCCGTCGTTGTGCTCGCGCACCCAGCCCAGTGCGTCGTCGGACATCAGGTCGTGCGAGTAGGTCTTTCCCGACAGCTCGATCACCGCCTTCTGGCCGTAAGAATAGGGCGGATTGCCGGCCAGCGGCTCCTGCCGGTCGTCGCGCCAAAGATAGGGCGGGTAATACGTGTGGGCCATGCCTTGGCAGAGATAGCCATAGTGATGATCGAAGCCGAAATCGAGCGGGCTGCTGTGATCGTCGGGCATGCCCAGGCCCCACTTGCCGACGATGGCCGTCGCATAGCCGGCTTTCTTCAGCAATTGCGCCACCGTCACCGTGCCCGCCTGCATGGGGTGCTGGCCCTCTTTGCCCGGCGCTCGCTGCATGTTGTCGCGCACGGTGGCGTGGCCGAGGTGCATGCCGGTCATCAGCGTGCAGCGGCTGGGGGCGCAGACCGAGCAGCCGCTGTAAAAGTTGCTGAACCGCATCCCCTCGGCCGCCAGGCGGTCGATGTTCGGCGTCTTGATTTTCGTTTGCCCGTAGCAGCCCAGGTCGCCGATGCCGAGGTCATCGGCCAGGATGAACACGATGTTGGGCTTTTTTGCCGCATCGGCGGCGGTAGCCGCAGCGGCGGACAAGAGCGTCAAAACAAGTGCGATACGCGACATAGGTCACCCGTCATTCCTGTTCCCTACACACCGTCACCTTCGGCCGCGCTGCTTTGACTTGCCTGGCCTGCGTGGTCTCCGCCAGGATCGGCTCCAGTTCGTCCACGAAATCGCGCACGTCCTTGAACTGCCGATAAACGCTGGCGAAGCGGACGAAGGCCACTTCGTCGAGTTCGCGCAGCAACTGCATCACCATGTCGCCCAAGTGACGGCTGTCGACCTCCGTGTCGAAATTGGCGTAGATGTCGTTTTCGATGGAGGCGACGATGGCTTCGATCTTCTCGTCGCTGACGGGCCGTTTCCAGCAGGCCTTTTGCAGCCCGCTTTTGATCTTCCCGCGGCTGAACGGTTCGCGAACGCCGTCTTTTTTCACCACCTTGATGGCCGGCTCTTCGACTCGCTCGTAGGTTGTGTAGCGCCGCTTGCACGCGAGACATTCTCGCCGCCTGCGAATGGCAAAGCCGTCGTCGCTGGCGCGCGAGTCGATGACCCGGTCGTGGTCGGTGCGGCAAAAAGGGCACTGCATGGCGTCTATCATAGCTCTTGCCGCGCGCCCTGCGTAGCAGAATTCGTGAGAATTCCGGAGAGGCCGCGCCAGCGTCGGAAACGACAATCGCGCATCCTTGGCACGGCGGTTGCCTTGCTCGCGGCCGCTACCTACAACCACAATTGGTGCGTCATGGCTTTGTTGATTGGTACGGCAAGCCACTTCGCTTGGGCATGAAACCGACGAGGTAGTCGTTCAGGGCCACGAACATTAGACTTGGATTCCACGATGAGCGAATTCTTCCTGCTAGCGAGCGGTCCGGATGCGGTCCAGAATCTGTCGATTTTTGACCCCGCCTCGCCGTCGGCCGAATCGATCCGCAGCCTGTCGCTGCTGGTGGCCGCCATCTCGGCGTTCATCTTCATCATCGTCGAAGGCGTGCTGTTCTATTCGGTGGCCCGCTTCCGGGGCCGCGGCGGGCCGCAAGCCAGCGAGCCGCCGCAGGTCTACGGCAGCAAGGCGATCGAGATCGCCTGGACGGCGGCGCCGGCCCTGATCGTCTTCATTCTGGTCCTTGTGGTTACGCGAACGCTGTGGGCCGTCAATCGTCCCAATCCTGAGCCGAAGCCGGGAGACCGGGCGCTCTATGTCACGGTCATCGGGCATCAGTGGTGGTGGGAATACGTCTACGACACTTACGATGGCCGCAAGCTGGGAACCGTCACCGCCAACGAACTGCACGTGCCAGCCAGCGGCGGTGGCGTCGTCCGGCCTGTTTACCTCACGCTCAAATCGGCCGACGTCTGCCACAGCTTTTGGTTGCCACGGCTGGGTGGGAAAACCGACCTCATTCCCGGCCACCCAAACGAAATGTGGTTCCAGACCGACAAACCGGGACTCTACCTCGGCCAGTGCGCCGAGTATTGCGGCACACAACACGCCAACATGCTGCTGCGCGTAATGGTCGACGAACCCGCCGACTTCGAGCGGTGGTTGGAGAATGAAAGTGAACCAGCCGTCGCGCCGGCCGCCGGCGATCGTGCTGCGACTGGCGCGCAGTCGACGTTCTTGGCCCAGTCGTGTGTCAATTGTCATCGCGTGCGGGGCACGAAGGCCGACGGCAAGTTCGGGCCCGATCTCACGCACCTGATGGCCCGTCAAACGCTGGCTTCGGGAATGGCGACGAACGATCGAGAGACCCTACGGCAGTGGCTTGCAGATCCGCAGAGCGTGAAGCAGGGCTGTCTCATGCCTGCGTTCGGTCTCAGCCCGCATGAAATTGATGAAATCGTCGAATATCTGCTGACCCTGAGGTAAGGTGCGATTTATGGCCGTTGTCGAACTGGAGACGCCATGGAGGTGAACTCACACGTTGGCGTTGCCGACCACTGCGGCACCACCGGGCTGCCGTTTCCACCCGCCATCGCGCCGGAGAAGACGCTCGATGCCGCGCAATGGGGCATGCTCGCGTTTTTGGTTTCCGAAGTGGCCTTTTTCGGCACGCTCATCACCGCCTACGTGGCCTACATCGGCCAGGACATCGCCGGCCCGATGCCCAGTGAGGTGCTGTCATTGCCGCTGGTGTTGGGGACGACATTCTGCCTGTTGGCCAGCAGCGGCACGATGCATCTGGCTGACCGCCGGTTGCACCAAGGCCGCAAGCTTCAGTTCCGGCTCGCCTGGACAGCCACGATCGCGCTCGGCATCGCGTTCTTGCTCGGCACGGCTTATGAATGGCGCGAGCTGATCGTCGAGCATCAACTTACGATCGGCCGCAACCTATTCGGCTCGACGTTTTACACGCTGGTCGGCTTTCACGGCCTTCACGTGACGATGGGGATCCTCATGATGCTGGCCGTGCTTGGCTTGATGCTCGCCGGTCGGCTTTCCACGGAAAACCGACAGCCGGTCCAGCTCGTCTCGTGGTATTGGCACTTTGTCGACGGCGTGTGGATTGTCGTCTTCGCGGTGGTCTATTTGATCGGCAGGTAAGAACAAGTGAGCGCGAACGTGACAACCGAGCCAATGCATTCACAGCCGGGCGAGCACGACATGGTCGAGATGCCGCGACCGACGGCGGCGCCGCTCGTCTTGTCGGTCGGCTTGACCGTGCTGGCGGTGGGTGCTGTGGCAAGCGTGGCATTCATGGTGGTCGGAGGCGGGCTGTTTCTCACCGGCCTCGGCCACTGGATGAGTCAGCTTTTGCCGGGCCGCGGCCACGTACACGAACCGCTCGTAGCTCCGGCGCTGCGGCCCGCCATCGTCCCCGGCGTGCCGGGCAAAGTGGAGCAACTCCGCGCCGGCGTGCCGGGCTATCGCATGCGGCTGCCGGAGCGGGTGCATCCGATCTCCGCCGGCGTGAAAGGCGGCATCGTCGGCGGTCTCGTCATGCCGTTGCCCGCCCTCGCTTACGGTGTGCTTAGCGGCCACGGCATCTGGTATCCGGTGAATCTGTTGGCCGGCATGGTGCTGCCGGGCATCGACCAGGCGACCATTGGGCAGCTTGAACAATTCAACCTCCTGCCGCTGATGGTGGCTGTTGTCATCCACGCGATGATGTCGGTCGTGCTGGGGATGATCTACGGCGTGCTGATGCCGACCATGCCCGACATTCCCAAGCCGTTGGCCTGGGGCGCGCTATTGGCGCCGATGCTCTGGACCGGCGTGAGCTTTGCCATGATGGGCGCCGTCAATCCGTTGCTCAAACTGGGAGTCGATTGGCCCTGGTTCATCGCGTCGCAGTTTGTTTTTGGCGTAATCTTGGCCTTGGTCGTGATGCGAGCCCAAAATGGTCAGCCCCTGAGAGCCGCCGTTTTGGGCGCGCTCCTCGGCGCCGCGCTGATGCCGCTGCCGGCGATCTTGTGGGGCCACTTTTCCGGTCACGGCATCTGGTATCCCGTGAACCTGCTGGCCGGCATGGTCATGCCCGGCATCGACAGCTTGCCGGCCGCAGAGTTGACGACGTTTCATGCCAGTTGGTTGCTCGCCGGGATCGTCATTCACGCCGCCATCTCGCTCAGTTTCGGCGTTCTGTTCGGGCTTCTCCTGCCGCGTCTGCCGGAGATTCCCGGTCCGCTGGCCTGGGGCGGCATGCTGCTGCCGCCGGTCTGGACGGCCACGAGCTATGCCATGATGGGCGTCGTCAATCCGCTGCTCGCCGAGCGAGTCGATTGGCCGTGGTTCATCTTCTCGCAGCTTTTCTTCGGCCTCGCGGCGGCGGTGATTGTCGTGCGCAGCGAGATGGTCCACATTCCGCCGGCGGGCAGCGGCCCCGAGCGATTGTACGAGGAGGTGGGAGGGTGATGGATTCTCTCATTCGACGACTCCGTCGCCGCTACGCGGCTTTCGCTCGCGGTCGAAATCTTCCCGTGGGTTGGCACCCACGGCTAAACTCCGTGGCCGCTCCGCGGCCGGGACTTGACGCAAATTGGATCGCGTATGTCTCAATCTCGGTGATTACGCTGGCGTGCCTTACGGCCGGCTGCGATTTCCCCGGTCGGCCCGATCCGGCGAACCGCCCTGTGCGCGCCGATGAGGTCGTCGATTTCGATCGCTTGTTCCAGACGAACTGCGCCGGTTGCCACGGCGCGGTGGGGAAACTCGGACCCGCTCCTCCGCTCAACGACGCCATCTTTTTGAGCATCGTGCCCGACGCCGAGCTGCTGCGCGTCATTACCGAAGGCCGGCCGGGCACTCCGATGGCCGCCTTCGACCGTGAGCGCGGCGGCCCGCTGACGGAAGCACAAGTCAAGGCATTGGCCGCAGGGCTGAAGCCACGCTGGAAATCGAAGGTCGCCACGCAAGCGCCTTTGCCGTCGTATCTGGCCGACCACGATACCAACAGCGAATCCACCAAAAGCCTGACGGCCGGCGCGAGCACGTTCGCCCGTGCCTGTGCCGTTTGTCACGGCGACAACGGCGAGGGAACGAGCCACGCCGGCGCGATCAACGATCCCGCGTTCCTGGGGCTGATCAGCGATCAGGCCTTGCGCCGATTGATCGTTACCGGCAGACCCGACTTGGGCATGCCGCACTTTGCCGACGGCGATGCCCGTCACTCGGATTACAAGCCACTCTCGTCGGCCGACATTGATGGGCTGGTCGCTTTGCTTGCCGCTTGGCGGCAAAACTCGGCACCGCCCGCGCTCCACGACGCGAGTCGATCGCTCGAACGATTATCGGCCGATGGCCAAGGACGAAATCCATGAACGACGTTGCCAACATCGAATCTCCCGCCCCCGAGCCTCGCCCTCCGCGGCGCACTTTTTTCGAGAGAATCACCTATCTATTTGGCGGGATCGCAACCGCGGTCGTCGGCCTGCCGTTCGTTGGTTACGTCACGGGAGTGCGCAAGAAACCGATTACCTGGGTGCCGCTGGGCAGCGTCGCCGGCTTCCCCTTGAACGAGACACGGCTGGTGCGCTTCGACAATCCGCTTGGCCAGCCGTGGGACGGCATCGTGGCCCACACGGGCGTCTATGTTCGCAATCAAGGCGAGGACCAGCAGGAGCAGTTTCTGGTGTTGGCCATGAATTGCGCCCACCTCGGCTGCCCGGTTTCGTGGTTCCCGCAATCGGGTCTGTTCATGTGCCCATGTCACGGCGGCGTGTACTACGCCACCGGCGAACGGGCGTCGGGGCCGCCGCCGCGCGGAATGTTTCATTGCGTCTGGCGCATCCAGGACGGCCAACTTGAAGTGCAGGCACCGCATTATCCCACGCTGCAAGACACGTTGGAGGAAACGGCATGAGAGGGTTCGGGGTTCGGGGTTCAGGGTTCAGGAAAACAGAAAAACGACTTCGCCATCGGTGGGCCGGCGCTCGCAACCTCGCTGGTCCCACCCTACAAATCCATGTGGCGACGGCGGAGGGGCGATCGCATGACACCTGATCACCGTTCCACAATCGCCCTGCGTCGTGTCGCACAGTGGTTCGACCTCCGCCTCCGCTTCAGCGATACGGTCCTGCCGATGATGCGGCACCCGATTCCGCGCAGCTCGGCCGGACCGTTGGGCTGGTGGTACGTGTTCGGCAGCGCGTCGATGACGCTGTTGATGGTGCAAATTCTCACCGGCATCGGGCTGGCGCTGGTCTATGTGCCGGCGGCCGACAAAGCCTACGACAGCTTGCTCTGGCTCGACTATGAAGCGCCGCTCGGCTGGTTCCTGCGGGCGTTACATTATTACGCGGGGTCGGGCATGGTGGTGCTCGTGCTGGCCCACGCGACACAGGTCTTCCTGCACGGTGCTTACAAGTATCCGCGCGAGTTGACGTGGATGCTCGGCGTGGTGCTGTTGCTCTGCACGCTGGGGATGTTCTTCACCGGCCAGGTGCTGCGCTGGGACCCGGACGCCTATTGGGGCCTGGCGGTCGGCGGCTCGATGGCCGGCCGCGCACCAGGCATGGGTCCGCAGCTTGTCCATTTGGTCCTGGGCGGCGTCGTGATCGGCGGCGACGCCTTGAGCCGCTTCTTTGCACTGCACGTGTTCGTGATTCCCGGCACGCTGCTGGTGGCTTTGGCGGTGCATCTATGGCTGGTGCTCAAGTGCGGTATCAGCGCGGCGCCCGTGCCCGGCCAGACGGTTGACCCGGATCGTTACGACGCCGAGTACCAGCAGGAGGTCCACACCACGGGCGTGCCGTTCTTGGGGCCGGCGATGCTGAAAGACGCCTTTTTCTCGGCGCTCGCGGTGCTCGTCGTGGTGACGCTGGCGGCGGTGCTCGGTCCCAAAGGCCCCACCGATCCTCCTGACCCGCTCTTGGCCGGCGCCAATCCGCGGCCGGAATGGCCTTTCCTGTGGCTGTTCGCGCTGTTGTCGCTAAGCCCACCCGAGGCCGAAACGTTCATTATACTGGTGCTGCCGCTGCTGTTGATCGCGGCCCTGTTTCTGGTGCCGGTGATCAGCAATCGCGGCGAGCGAGCGCCGAGTCGCCGGCCGCTGGCGGTGCTGTTGGTGATCGTCGGCTATACGGTGCTGGGCGTGTTGACGTATGAAGGCGCCACGGCCCCTTGGTCTCCGCGAATGACCTCCTGGAGCGGCGAGCCGGTGCCGACGGACATGATCGAGGGCGCCACGCCGCGGCGGCTGGCCGGCGCGGCGGTGTTTCAATATAAAAACTGTCGCAACTGCCACGCCTTGGAAGGGCATGGCGGGAAGCGCGGGCCGGACCTGGCGGGCGTCGGCGCTCGACTGACGGTCGATCAGCTTATCGACCAGATCAGCAACGGCACGCCCGGCGGCGGCAAAATGCCGGCCTACGGCAAGCGGGTCTCGCCCCACGAGATGACGGCCATGGTGGCGTTCCTCTCGGCGCTGCGTCCTCACGGGCAGCCGGCCGCTCGGCCCGCAGATCAGTCGGATTGAGTTGCAGCGGGCAAGAATGAGACAGTTTAGGTGGCTGGGGCAGAAGCTTGGCCGGGCGGCGCTGGATTTGGCAACATGCCCTGCGGCCAAGCGATGCCCCGGTAGCACCACCACCGGGGCATCGCTTGGCTGCCAGGCTATTGAAGGGCGCCAGCCGCGATCTGGCCAAGCTCTGCCCAGCCACCATGGCTTCAACGGCCGCCGCAGGCAGTATTAAGGAGTACACATGAGCCCGACACTTGATGCGATCCTTCGCTCTTGGCCCTGGGATCCGTGGCTGCTCGCGACCTGCATCCTTTTAGCCGTCGTGTATCAACGCGGCTGGTGCGTGCTCCGACGCCACGACTCGACGCGCTGGCACGGCGGGCAACTCGCCGCGTTCGTCGGTAGCCTGACGGCGATCTACCTGGCTTTGGCGTCGCCGATCGAGCCGTTGGCCTCGCTGCTGCTCGAAGTCCACATGGTGCAGCACCTGCTGTTGATGATGGTCGCGCCGCCGCTGGTTTGGCTGGGCGCGCCGCTTTTCCCACTTGTGCGCGGCCTGCCGCGGCCGGTACGCGTCTCTTGGGTGGCGCCGCTTTTATCATCTCGCAGGGTGCGCCGGCTTTTCGGGCGGTTGACCCATCCGTTCGCGGCCCTGCCCATCTTCGTCGCCGCCACCTGGCTGTGGCACATCCCGCCGGCTTATGACCTTGCCCTGCGCGCAAGCGGATGGCACTACACCGAGCACGCCTGTTTCCTGCTTTCCGGACTCATCTTCTGGTATCCGGTCGTGCGGCCCTGTCCGAGCCGGCCACGCTGGTCGGGCTGGCTGCTGCTGCCGTACCTGATTCTGGCCGACGTGCAAAACACCGTGCTTTCCGCTTTGGTTACCTTCTCGGGCAAGGTCATCTATCCGTACTACGAGCAAGTGCCGCGGATCGGGAACATCTCGCCGCTGGAGGACCAATCCGCGGCCGGCGTCATCATGTGGGTTCCCGGCTCGGTCGCGTTTCTGGCGCCGCTCTTCGCGATTGGGCTGCGGCTGCTGTATGGAGAAAAACCCGAGATCGGCCATCGCAAGTCCGCGCGTAGTAAGCAGACTGCCAGCGTGGTCGGCGAGACGGAGTATCGCCTGCCCCTGATCAATCCGGCGTCAATGCAGGCATGGCCTTCCTCCCGGCGCGGCGCAACCATTGGCTTCGTGACGACCTTCCTCCGCTGGCGCCATGCCCGTATGGCGATGCAAATTCCGCTTCTGCTCGTGGCCGCCGCGGTGATTTACGACGGCCTCGCGGGTCCGCAGGCGAGCGCCTTGAATCTGGCCGGCGTCTTGCCCTGGATTCATTGGCGCGGGCTGCTGGTGTTGGGCCTGTTGGCGGTGGGCAACGTGTCATGCATGGCTTGCCCTTTCACGCTGCCGCGTAAGCTCGCCGGCCGTTGGCTGCCGCAACGGCATGCCTGGCCACGATGGCTGCGAAGCAAATGGTTGGCCGTGGCGTTGGTCGTGTTGTTCCTCTGGGCCTATGAAGCGTTCGCACTGTGGAACAGCCCCTGGGTGACGGCCTGGATCACGATCGGCTATTTCGCAACTGCCTTTGCCGCCGACGGCTTCTTTCGCGGCGCGGCGTTCTGCAAATACGTCTGCCCGATCGGCCAATTCAACTTCGTGCAGTCGCTCGTCTCGCCGCTGGAGATCGCCGTCCGCGACCATCAAATTTGCACGAGCTGCCGCACCAAGGACTGCATCCGCGGCGGCAACGGCATTCCCGGCTGCGAGCTCGATCTGTTTCAACCCAAGAAGTCGGGCAACATGGACTGCACCTTCTGCCTCGATTGCGTTCACTCGTGTCCGCACGCCAACGTCGGCTTCCTCGCCAGCATGCCCGGCTCGCAACTGTGGCACGACACCTTTCGTTCGGGCATCGGCCGGCTATCGCAGCGTCCAGATATCGCCGCGTTGGTCGCCGTATTCGTTTTCGGGGCCTTCGCCAATGCCGCAGGCATGGTCCGGCCGGTCGTCGAGTTTGAGCATCAGATGCAGGCCATGCTCGGCCTCTCGCCGCGCGCGATCATCACCATCTATTACCTGCTGGCGATTGTTCTCGCGCCGCTTGCTTTGGTGGGTCTGGTTAGCACGGTGAGCCGCCGCTGGGCGGGCTTATCGTTAACGCGCGTTCGCGTGGCGACCCGATATGCGTACGCACTGATCCCCGTCGGATTCGGCATGTGGCTGGCACATTATGGTTTTCACCTGTTTACTAGTTATGAGACCGTGGTCCCCGTAACCCAACGATTCGTCGCCGACCTCGGTCTGACGGGTATCGGCGAACTACGCTGGAGCTGCGCCTGCTGCCCGACATCGCCAGGTTGGCTGCTGCGCGCGGAACTGCTGTTTCTCGACTTCGGCTTTTTGCTTTCCCTCTATACCGCTTACCGGCTGATCTCCGCCGACTGCTCGCAAGTCTCGCAAGTTGTCAAGGCGTGGCTCCCTTGGTCGGCGGCCATCACGCTGCTGTTTCTCGTCGGCGTCTGGACCGTCTTTCAACCGATGCAGATGCGTGGCACGATGATGGTCGGAGGATAAGTGATGCGGACGCGACTTTTCCATCAGGGTTGTGTCAGCTTCCTAACACAACCGCCCCGCCTCCATTTTGGCGACGTGCGTGGCCAAGGCCGCCAGCCGCGGGTCGTGAGTGGCGAGCACGAGCGTGCCGCCGTCGGCCGTCAGTCGCCGGAAGGCCGCGGTCACCGCTTCCGCCGATTGCTCGTCGAGCTGATTGGTCGGCTCGTCGGCCAACACCACTTCGGGTTTGCCGATCAACGCTCGTGCCACCGCCAGGCGTTGCTGCTCGCCGCCGCTGAGCATGCCCGTCGGCTCAAACATCCGCTCGGCCAGGCCGAACGGCTCCAGGACGGCTTTGGCAGCCGACAATCGCTCGTTGCGCCGCACGCCCCGCGGAACCAACGGGTAGCTGATGTTCTCCCAAACGGCCAGCCTCGGCAAGAGAGCAAAGTTCTGAAATACGAACCCCGTTCGCCGGCGAACGGAGGCAAGTCCCACATCGGACAAACCGGCCAGCGACTTGCCGCCGAAGCGAATCTCGCCCGAAGTCGGTCGCTCCAGCGCGCCCAGCAAAGCCAACAGCGTACTCTTGCCCGATCCGGAAGGCCCGGTCAATGCCCAGCACGTGCCAGCTTCGATTGTCAGCGAGACCTCGTCGACCGCGCGCAATGACCCTGCCGCACCACGGGCATAAATCTTGCTTGCTGCGCGGGCCTCAATGAGCGGCGTCAACCGGAAGACCTCAGCACGTGTGCGGGGGGCGTCATGGCCGTTCGCCAGGTCGCGTACAAGCTTCCCGACGTGACGACAATCCAAGATAGCAGGGCGCCGATCAACACGGGCACCGGCAGCAACCGGCAAGGAATCCTCACTTGCGGCTGGAGGCCCAACGTCGGCAAAAAGAGATCGGCAATTCCGTAGCCGTTCATGCCGCGCAGCCAGACCCAGGCGATAAGCACCGAGACGGCCGCGCCCGCCAAGCCGAGCAGCAGCCCCTCGACGCCACTACGCACGAGCACTTCGTCGGTGCGCCATCCGATGGCCTTGAGAACGGCGACTTCGCTCCGGCGTTGGGAGGTGCCATAGGCGCTTGTCACCAGCACCGCCAGCACCGCCACCGACAAGGCCAGCATCCAATGGAGCTGAAACACCCCGTCGCGGTGCGCCGCGGCAGCCGCCCAAAGCGCTTCCAACTCTTGCCGCGAGGTGACGCGCACATCGAGCCTGGAGCCATCGGGGCCGGTCCAATGAAGTTGCCGGTGGAACGCGGCGGCCAGCTCTTCTTCGCTGCCCGTGCGACAACGCACCAGGATGTCGGTGGCCAAGGCCGGCTGATCGAACAAACGGGCCGCGGTTTTGAACGACGTGAACATGAGGTTCGCCTGCCACAACGGCGCATCGTGGGAAAAGATGCCGACCACTTTGGAAATGCGCTCGCCCTGTCGGTTCTGATAAAAGGGCGGAAGCAGCGCATCGACCTTGACTTTCAGCCCGGCGGCCAAAGCGCTGCCGACCACCAGTTCGTTGCTGTCGTCGGCCGTAAACCAGCGACCGTCGACAAGCGAGGCGCTCTCGGGCAACTTGTCGGGCGGCATTCCCAGCACGACCACGCTGTGACGCTCCTCGCCAATCGCCAGCCTGCCCACAATCCGCGGCACGGCGGAGGTGACGCCGGGCAGGGCGGCGATTTTGTCCGCGGCGTCAAGCGGCAGCGGCACGCTGCGTCCGAATTGCCGGCCGGTTACATAGAGATCGGCGCCCGCGTCGATCGACTGCGCCGCTTCATCCGCCAGTCCGCCACAGATGGCCAGGCCGGCCAGGTACGGCACCAGCACGGCCACCACGCACAGCACTGTGGCAATGCTTCGCCAGGGGTGCAGCCTTACCGACGTGACGCCCGTTCGGGCAATTTCAATCCAGGCCATGGCGACTCGTCTCCGACGGCACAGGAAACAGTGCCATCGAATGCCAAGGGTTGTAGTCGTGTATGCCCGGCAGGGCCTCCAGGCCGGCATCGTCATCGTCCGTCACACGTGGATCGAATTGCCAGGCGCAATGCGATAGATCGGCGTGCGGCCCCATTCCCAGACCGCCCACCGCCGATTGAAACCGCCTGCCGGCCGCCTGCGGATCCGCAGCGCCGAACTGTTCGGTGGCGACGACGACCGTGGCAGCGACGGCGGCGAACAGCACCGTCGCCAGAATCAGGTTATCCTTCGAGGTTCGCATGGTTTGCCTGTAAGGGACGCGCGTCGCCCTCCAACAAACGCCCACTGAACTGTCGCGCATGTGCCTCGGCATCTTCGCCTTCGGCAAAGGCATGAATTCGATTGAGCGTGATCGGGTTTGTGATGACGCTGCTGCGCACGAAGTAAGCCTCTTCGGCGGGAATAGCCCGCCCAGAGACCTCGTCGGTGACGTGGACCGTTTCGTCGAGGGAATTGTTTTGCGCCCGCCAATACTCCGCGCAGCGGATGCAACAAAAGCGATGATGGTTGCCGCTCGGTCCGGCGATCTCGACGGCATAGATGGCGTCGATGGGAACGCCGTCGAGGGCGCATTGCGGCGCCTGTTGCCGCCGCATCCAGACACCGAGGCAGGGCAGGCCGATCGCCAACACGGCCACGGTCATGCTAAACAACCAGAACCCCTTTCCCATTTATGCCAACCAAAGTTCGAGCGAAATCATGACGAATGAACCAAGATAACCGACCAGTGCGTAGGCCGGCCAGCCGCCGAGCCGCGGAACGCTGGCGCGCCGGGAGGCGGCAGTGCCTTGGATGTAGGGTGGGACCAGCCACGCCAAGACGCAGGTCCAGCCGACGCAAAACGTGCCCCACAGCAGCAGGCCAATCGCCATGCCGTTTTCCGGCACCTTCTGCACCAGGTCGTACAGACAGCGGTGGTAGGGAAGGTGCAGCACGATCGGACAAGCTACGTCGACGATAAACCGCATCGATACCCAAACCGTCAAGATCGCCGCGAGCGATAAGCCCAGCAGCGGCCACGCCACCGCCGGCCGGCCCGGTTGCCGCGCTTGACGCCAGAGCATCGTCACGATGACCAATTGGCAGACATAATACGCGATCGAAAGCTGTTGTTGCTCTTGCGGACTAAGCGGCATTAGGCTTTCCGGGGCGATTGCCGAAACGCTGCAGCACCCGGAGTTGGGCATGTCTTCCCGCTTGGGAATCGACACGTAGGCCAGTTCCGTTGCCGCGTCGAGCGAGGCCACGATGCCCGCCATCAACAACAGCAATGCGATGCGCGGCAACAGCACGCGCGTGCCTTGCAGACGATAACTTCGGTAGAGCACCAGGGCCGCCCCAATGGCGAAGACCAAGGCCGGCTTCAGGAACTGGAGCAGCACAACCAGCTTCGGCAGCCAGCCATACATGCCGCGGCTGCCTTCTCCGATGAGCGTGACGCCATAGATGCACATGGCGCCGGGCCATTGTGGCACGAAGCTGTCGAGCATCAAGTAGAGCACAATCCACGACGCCAGGCTCAATCCTAACAACAGGTAAGCCAGGAGCGCGGCCAGGTAGGTCGACGACTCAAGCCGGTCTGCAGCGTCGCCCTGCTGAACGCGGCCGAGCAGCACGTTGCGCACGCCGACACTGATGGCCGCGGCCCCGGCCATCAATTGCAAGACGCCGATGAAACCTGCTAAAGCGGAGTAGCCGCTGGTAATCATGATCCCTACTAACTGCCCGGAACCCAGAGCGATGCTTTGTTTCCTTCTCCAGCCTCGCCTTCGGGTGTCCAGATTTTCGTCGCCCCGACGGTCCCGCCGGGCACCATGAGTTCCTGTTGTGCCGGGGGCGCTCGCCTGGGCTGGCCGTGTTCGTCGATCAAGCCCGCCTCGTAGAGGAACCGGGCGAGCCGCTCCAAAACGCCGGGTTCGTTGCGATGGACTGTCTGGATGTGCTGGGCCAGTTCCATAAAGCGGTCGATCTGGCCCTGCGAGAGGCGTATCGCCATTTCTTCGAGATCCCATCCCGCACAAGAGATGCCGGCGGACCTGGCGATGTCGCGGGCCCGGCCCAGGTGGGAGTACGCCTCTTCGACGGTCGTGACGAAGCTGGCCAGGATGCCGTGCGCCTGGGCACGATCTCCCGCGGGCAGCGAAGGCCGCGCCACGGCCTCGCTCGCCAGGCGGACCAACGCCAGTCTGGCCCGAAAAAGGAACGCCCGCCGCCAGGCCGTGGCAAGCTGAGCGTCGGATAGCTTCTTGGCGTCGAGCCGGTGCAAGCGGGCCAGCGGCAAAGTGTCGAGATCGGCCGCGGCCGGGTCGATCGCTTCGCTCCGCAGCAAGCCCAGGCGGTCGCGAAGCTCGTTGAAGTCGAAGCCGTCGCCGTAGTTCAATTCCCAAAGCGCGATTGTCGCCAAAACCGCCACCCGCGCCGTGCGGTCGGAGGCGGCCTGCTCCGGCGTTCGTCCGCCCAACGCCAGGTTCGGCAGACGCGGCCATTGTTCCAGCAGATAACGACGCCGTCGCTCGCTGCCGAGGCTCACAATGCGCTCGGGCGGCGTGTCGGCGGGCACCCGCCAACTGCCGGGCATGGCGTATAGCGGCGCCGGCATCCGGCCCGCCGACTCTTCCAACGGCGGCTTCTGCAACGCATCGGCGGCGATCTCGCGCAGCCGGCCCTTCGCCGACTCGGCCCGCGGCTTTTCGGACAGCAGTTCCAACCGCGGCTCGCGGTCGGTCTGGCGTCCAAAAACCAACACCATGCCGATCATTTCAGGCATCTCGGCTTCGGTCAGCCCGCTGCCGCTTTCCGGTATGGGCCGATCGAGCAACGTAAACAGCGCTCTTGGCGGCGGCTCGTCCGGGTTCTCCATTTGCAGCGTTTCGATCGGCTCGCGCAAGGCCAACTTGGAAGTTGAAAGCCGGGCGGCTACCGCGTCGACATCGTCGACGGGATAGACAATGCGGAGCCGCTCAACGCTGACTTCGGCCGTTTTGGGATCGAGCAATTGGGCCAACATTTCAGCTTCGACGGCGTCGTCCAGCGGCACGTCGAGCGACGCATAGCGGCGCAGCGCGTCGGCCGCACGGGCTTCGTCGGCCAAATAGGCCCGCAGCCGACCCAGGTTCCGCCAGAGGGGAGCACAGCCGGCGGCGCGAAACATCAAGGCATCGAACGCCTCGGCCGCCTGGAACCAATGGCCGTCGTTCGCCTGGGCCAGGGCCGCATCGAACTCCGCCTGATAGGGCACGCCGGCCGGTGCCGGGTCGAACAACGTGCGGATGTCTTTGAAGAGCAAGGGCACGGCCGGCGCCGTCTGGAGGCGATAGGCCAGAACAAGGGCCGGCTCGTAGTCGTGCTTGATCTGAAGCTGCCAGCGGAGGTGCGCCAATGCCGCAATCACATAACCGTGGGCGAGCAACGTCTCGGCCACCATGCCCACCGTTTCATAGACCCGTTGCGGCACTTCCAGGCCGCAAGCGGCCAGTGCCTGGTGCAGCGGTCGCAGCGCCGGAAGCGGGTCGTCGCCTTCCATCAGCACCAAGGCCCGCATCGCCAAGGCGACCGGGTTTGTCGGCTGCTTCTCAAGCACCCGGTCGGCGGACTGCAAAGCCGCGTCGTCCCGTTCCAGGCTGTGCAGCACCAGCGCTTTGGTGGTGAGCAGGCAGGCGCGGTCGGGATACTTGGCTTCGAGCTGGCTGATGTAATCGACGCACGCTTGCCGCTGCTCGGCGTTCAGCATGTGGTCGATTTTGTCGAGCTCGTGCAGCAGGTCGGAACAGCAGAATTTGAGCTTCTTACCCGTGCCTGCGGGACAGAGGCTGTAAGGGTCGATCGCCATCGGTTGTTGTTGGTGTGAATCGTAGGATGGAAAAATGCGAGCTTGCGAGCGCCGGCCCACCAAAATCGACGTCGCCACCGGTGGGCCGGCGCTCGCAAGCTCGCTGGTCCCACCCTACCTATTACGTCACGAAGTCGCCAGGGCCGCGCGTTTTTCGTCGATGAGTTGTAGCAACGCCTTCATAGGATCGGCGAACTTCTTGATGCCTTCTTCCATCAGCGTCTGCTCCAGCTTTTGACTGTCGACCAGCCGTTCGATCTCGTCGATCACCGCTTGCGGCGGCATCTTGTCGACCTGCCGCGTGATGGTGCGGCCGCTCTTCTCGACGGCCTCATTCGTGGCAGGCGGGTTCGTCTCGATGTCGCTGCCGGCGAAGGCTTCGACGTATTTCCAAGGCGGATCCTCCTTCTTCTTGGTGCCGGTGCTGGCGAAGATCATCTCCTGCTTCAGCGGCGTCTTCTTATCGGCCCAGAATTCGCCGTTCTCGCGCCAGATTTTCTTGGCGTTGACGATGCCGACCAGGCCTTGTGCGGCCGGCGAAAGCTGCGGCACGTGCTTTTCCGTATAAACGTCGAGCCGCGACACAAAGATGCTGTAGACGCTCTTGAAGTGCGTGAGGCCATTCGTGCGGCGCTGCGCCCCGCGCCACACCGCGTTGCGTGCCTCGTGGTATTGCCTCGGCGAGAAGACAAGGGTCACGTTCAGCGTTATGCTGGCGGCAGCCAGTTCTTCCAACGCCCCCAGACCGGCCGGAGTGGCCGGCACCTTGATCATGCGGTTGCTGTGGCCCTTCGCCCATTGCTTACCCAGTTCGATGTAGCGGGCCACGCGCTCAGCATGTGGCGGACCCGACTCCGGGTCTTCCAGCAGCGGATCGAGCTCGAAGCTCACATAGCCGTCGTCGCCCTTGGTTTCTTTCCAGACGGGCAAGAACACGTCCTGCGCGTGCCGGACCAGCTTATCGGTGAGCTGCCAGGCGATCTGCTCGTTGTCGAGGCCTTGCCGCATGAACTGGTCGAGATCGTCGTCGAAGCGGCCGGTCTTGATCAGGTCGGCAATGATGATCGGGTTCGAAGTGGCGCCGGAGGCTCCCCAACTGCGGTTCTCGACCACCAGATCGGGATCGATCGAGTCGAGCCAAAGCTTTGTGCCGCTGGCGATTAGGCTTCGTAAGGGGGATGTCATGGTCGAGTTGCTCCTTTCACGGGGGGCTGGAAAATCCGCTCGCCTTTGAGTCCGGCTGGCCGGACAAAGTGCAGGATAACAAGTTTGCGGTCAGCCGCCCAGCATGCTTGGAAATCTCGAAGCGCGGCCGAAGTGTTTCTACGTCACGCGGCCGAGACATTGGCGGTGGCTGGGGCAGAGCCTGGCCACGTGGAGGCTGGCACTTCGTTCATCTTGGCGGCCAGGCGATGCCCCGGTTAGACGCACCGGGGCATCGCTTGGCCGCCAGGCTGTTGACGGGCGCCAACCGCTATCTGGCCAAGCTCCTGCCCCAGCCACCGCTTTTCCTCGCCGCAAAAGGTCTTGTTCTCGGCTCCCGGCGCGCCGGGGACCCCAGCCACCGAAATGCTCGCTGCCCGATTGACAGCCCGCCCGCCGGTTTGTAAGATTTAGAGAACTGACCAGTCAGTCCGCCTGCATATCAGCCCACCATGACACAACTTGCAGCCCCTGCGGCACCGGCCGCCGCAATCAGCCCGCGTGAAATCAAACGCCGGGAACAGATTCTCGACGCCGCCACAAAGCTTTTCGCCGAATATGGTTACGCCGATACCGACACGCAGCTCTTAGCCGACCGGCTGCGCGTCGGCAAGGGAACGCTTTACCGGTATTTCGCCAGCAAGCGCGATCTGTTCCTCGCCGCGGCCGACCGCGGCATGCGGCAGCTTTGCCAATACATCGACGATGCGATCGCGCCGATCCAGGATCCGCCCGAACGCATTGCCCAGGTGGTCCGCTCTTACCTGACGTTTTTCGCGGAGCACCCGGAACTTTGCGAACTGCTGATTCACGAGCGGGCACTGTTCAAAGACCGCAAGAAGCCCACTTATATGGAGTACCGCGAGGCGAACCGCGAACGCCTGCGAATGCTCTATCGTTCGTATATCAGCGAGGGGCAAATCCGCGACATGTCGGTCGACCGCATTCTGGACGTGCTCGGCGACCTGCTGTACGGCACGATGTTCACCAACTATTTTTCCGGCCGGCAGCGGTCGGTCGAGGAACAGACCCGCGACATTCTCGACGTCGTGTTTCACGGCATTCTCAGCGACGTTGGCCGCAGCCGCCGACCGCCCGAACCTAAAGATCCAATTGGAGTGACAACGTGAAAAGGCCAGCCATTTTGGATTTTGGATTTTGGATTTTCGATTCCAACAATCCAAAATCCAAAATCCAAAATCCAAAATTGCACCTCATTGCAGTCCTTTTTGCTGCTGCGCTCTGCACCACGGTTGTCGCCGGTTGCAGCCAAGGCAGCGCCGCGCCGCCCCAAATGGCGCTCAAGCCGCCGGAAGTCGATGTCTGCATGCCGGTGTATCAAGAGATCACCGATTTCGAAGATTTCACCGGCCAGACCGAGGCGGTGAAGACAATCGATATTCGTGCCCGCGTCACGGGTTATCTGAAGGCGACCCACTTCAAGCACGGCGCCGAGGTGAAAAAAGGCGATCTGCTGTTCGAGATCGATCCGCCGTATTACGAGGCCGAACACGCCCGCACCGAAGGGGTCGCGGCCCAGGCGGAAGCACGCCTCAAACGCCTCAAGCTCGATTACGCTCGCGCCGAGGAGAACTATTCCACGCGCGTGATCACCAAGGCGGAGTTCGACCAGTGGTCGGGCGATCTGGCCGAGGCCGAGGCCAACCTGAAAGCGGCCAAAGCTTCCCTGAAGATCGCCACGGTGAATCTTGGTTATTGCACGATCCGGGCGCCGATCGACGGCCGTTTGAGCCGTCCCGCGATCAGCGACGGCAATCTGGTCAAGGCCGACGACACAATGCTCACCACGATCGTCGCACAGGATCCGATTTGGGTTTATTTCGATATCGACGAGCGCACCATGCTGCGATTGCGGCGCGTGGCGCCGTCGGGTTACAGCGACACGGCGGGCGAGGCGGACTTGCCGATGTTGATCGGCCTGGCCGATGAGGGCGAAGACTACCCGCACGAAGGTAAGCTCAACTTCGAAGACAACCGCCTCGATCCAAGCACCGGCACGTTGCGGGTCCGCGGCGAGTTTTCCAACGCCGACCGGCTGTTGAGGCCCGGCCTGTTCGTGCGCGTGCGCCTGCCGATCGGCCAGCCGTATCAAGCGTTGCTGGTGCCCGAACAGGCCGTCGGCACCGACCAGGGCCAGAAATTCATATACGTGGTCAACAGCGACAACAAGGTCACGTACCGCCGTGTGAAGGTCGGCAAGCTGCGCGAAGGTCTGCGCGTCATCGCGGACGGCATTACGTCCGGCGAGCGAATTGTGACCACCGGCGTGCAGCGCGTGCAGCCGGGCATGACGGTCGAGGCCAAGCTGGTGCAGGCGGAGACGGACAGCAAGCAATGATCTCGCGGTTCTTCATCGATCGCCCGATCTTCGCCGCCGTGCTGTCCATCGCGATTACGTTGGCCGGCGGGGTGGCGGTGTTTACACTGCCGGTGGCCCAGTTCCCGCAGGTCTCGCCACCGACCGTTTCGGTCATGTGCAACTATCCGGGCGCCAGCGCCAAAGACGTGGCCGCCGCCGTGGCCGCCCCCATCGAGCAGTTCGTCAACGGCGTCGAAGGCATGATGTATATGTCGTCGAACTCCACGAACGACGGCCAATACAGCCTGAACGTGACGTTTCACCATGGCATCGACGTGAACATGGCGCTGGTGCTCGTGCAGAATCGCGTGGCCCTGGCTACGCAATTGCTGCCCGACGTCATCAAGCAGACCGGAGTAACCTGTCGCAAGCAGTCGCCCGATATCTTAATGGGCATTGCGTTGTATTCGCCCGACCACCGCTATGACCAGCTATATGTCAGCAACTACGCCGTCATGCAGGTGAAAGATGAACTGGCGCGGCTGGACGGTGTGGCCGATGTGTTCGTATTCGGGCAACGCGACTACAGCATGCGGATCTGGGTGAATCCTGAAGAGCTTTCCGCTCGAGGCTTGACGGCTTCCGACGTGGCCGGGGCCATCCGCGAGCAGAACATGCCGGTCGCCACAGGGTCGGTCGGCCAACAGCCCGCCCCCGACAAGCAAGTGACTCAGGTCAGTCTGAACACGCTGGGCCGGCTACGAGAGGTGGAGCAATTTGAGGACGTGATTCTCAAGGCCACGCCCGAGGGCCGCATCACCCGGCTAAAAGATGTCGCTCGCGTGGAGCTGGGAGCCAAGAGCCGCGACGTCAACGTGAGCATGGACAACCAGCCCACGGTGTTTCTGGCGATCTTTCAGATGCCCGACGCCAACGCGCTCGACACGCACGACCGTGTCATGGCCAAGGTTCAAGAGCTGAGCGAGAGGTTTCCGGAAGGACTTGCTTATGACGTCGGTTTCACGACGGTTCCCTACACGCGCGAGAGTATTCGGGAAGTATTTAACACGCTTCGCGACGCCATCGTGCTGGTGGCATTTGTCGTCCTTCTTTTCTTGCAGAATTGGCGGTCGGCGATTATTCCACTGGTGGCGGTGCCGGTGGCGATCATCGGCACGTTCGCCGTGATGGCGGCCATGGGGTTCAGCTTGAACAACCTGACGCTGTTCGGTCTGGTGCTGGCCATCGGCATCGTGGTGGATGACGCCATCGTAGTGGTCGAGGCGGTCGAGCATCACATTGACCTGGGATTGTCTCCGCGTGAAGCCACCCTCAAGGCGATGCAACAGGTTTCCGGGCCGGTGATTGCCGTGGGACTGGTGCTCAGCGCGGTATTTGTGCCGTGCGCGTTCATTACGGGCATTACAGGACAGTTTTTCCGGCAATTTGCCATGACGATTGCCGTCTCGACGGTCATCTCGGCGTTCAACTCGCTAACGCTCAGTCCGGCGTTGACGGCGATCCTGCTGCGGCCACGCGACAAGGCCAACGCATTGCCCCTTCCCTGGGCCGCATTCCCACTGATTGGCGGCGTGATTGGCTGGATCGTTTATGCGGCGTTCGGCGAAGGTCTGTTGGGGCGTTTCGGCGGCGATTTCAGTGAGCGGCTAGGGGCTCTCTCGCCTTGGGCGGCGCCGGTCGCCGCCGCCTTTATCGGCATGACGGCAAGCGCGGCAATGGGGCCGTGGCTGAATCGAATGCTGGCGGCCACGTTTCGTGGCTTTGATCGCGGGTTTCGCGTGGCGACGAACTTTTACGTGCGAGTCGCCGGCGGCTTGCTCCGCACCAGCGCCATCGTTCTGGTGCTCTATGGCGGCTTGCTCTTGCTGACGTGGTGGCGATTTAATGTTACACCCAAAGGATTTATTCCCACGCAGGACATGGGATACCTGCTGGTCAGCGTGCAATTGCCCGACGCCGCATCGCTGGAGCGCACGCAGGCGGTGATGGACCACCTGGTGAAAATCGGCACGGCTCATCCAGGCATCAAGCACTGTTCGGGCATTGCCGGCCAGTCGTTCATTTTAAACGCGGCGGCCTCGAATTTCGGCTCGATGTTCGTCAACCTGCGGGAGTACCATCTGCGGCGCTCACCAGCGATGTCGAGCGGGGCCATCATGGCCTATTTGCAGGAAGAGGCCGCCAAAATCAAAGAAGCCAATATCATGATCCTTCCTCCTCCGCCGATTCGCGGCGTGGGGCGCGCGGGTGGATTCATGCTGATGGTCGAAGACCGTGGCGACGTCGGTCCGGTGGGTCTGCAACAAGCGACGGACGGCCTGATCGCAGTCGCCAGCCAGACGCCCGGCATCATGCGCCCCATGAGCTCTTTTCGGGCCAATGTACCGCAGGTGCGTATTTCGCCCGACCCGCGGCAGTGCATGATACGGCATGTGTCGCTGCAGGATTTTGCCGACACGTTGCGCATCTTTCAGGGATCACTTTATGTGAACGATTTCAACAAGTTCGGTCGCACTTGGCAGGTGATCGTGCAGGCCGACCCAAAGTTTCGCCAGTCGATCGAAGAACTGCCTCGACTTAAGGTCCGCAACAGCGAAGGCGTGATGGTGCCGGTCGGATCCTTGGCTTCGGTTCACGAAGTCAACGGCCCTCTCTTGTTGACGCGATACAACATGTATGCCGCAGCATCGGTCAACGGTGCGGCGGCTCCCGGCACGAGCTCCAACCAGGCCATGCAAATGATGGAGCGATTGGCCAACGAGCACCTGCCCCGCAACATGAGGTTCGAATGGACCGACATGTCGTACCTGGAGCTTTTGGCGGGCAACAAGGCGACGGTGCTCTTCGGGTTCGCCGTGGTGATGGTCTTTCTGGTGCTGGCCGCACAATACGAGAGCTGGTCGCTGCCGTTGGCCGTGATTCTGGTCGTACCCATGTGCTTGCTGTGTGGTTTGGTGGGAGTGAGCATCATGCAGATGGACGTCAATATTTTCACGCGCGTCGGATTTGTCGTCTTGGTGGGCCTGGCCAGCAAAAATGCCGTTCTGATTATCGAGTTCGCCCGGCAGCAACGAATGGCGGGAGTTTCGCGCCGAGAGGCAACGCTCGAAGCCTGCCGGCTGCGGTTGCGTCCGATCGTGATGACGTCGTTCGCGTTCATCCTTGGCGTCGTGCCGATGATCATCGCTCACGGGGCGGGAGCGGAGATGCGAAAGGCGTTGGGCGTACCGGTGTTCGCCGGCATGCTCGGCGTCACGGCGTTCGGGCTTGTGCTCACGCCGGTGTTCTTTTATGTCATCGACTGGCTGGGCGAATCGCACTTGCTGCACGCCGCCTGGCTGCGAAAGGTCAACGGCTGGATTCTTGGTGCGCTGAGTCTGCGGCCCGCGCGGCAGCTTGGACGACAGCTCGTGCGCTACGTCGTGGCGGTCGGCCCTAAGCAAGCCAAGCCAGCGCCTGCGCCTACCGAGGAGCCGATCCATGTCGTTTCGCCCGACACGGTTGTCGCCATGACCGAGGAGACGGTGGAGGCCCCCGTCGTGGTCCACGAGATCCATCAACATCGGCCCAAGCGCCGCCCGGCACTATTAAGGAAATCACAGTAGGGTGGGACCAGCGAGCTTGCGAGCGCCGGCGCTCCCAAGGGTTCAGGGTTCAGGGTTCAGAAATACTTACAATTGACTTTTGCCTGACGCCTGACGCCTGACGCCTGACGATGGTGGGCCGGCGCTCGCAAGCTCGCTGGCCCCACCCTACAACTTCCCAATCCAAAATCGAAAATCCAAAATCCAAAATCCCCCAGTGTTTTCCCGCTTCTTCATCCACCGCCCGATCTTCGCCTCGGTGATGTCGATCATGATCACGCTGGCGGGCGGCGTTGCGCTGTTCGCACTGCCGATCGCCCAGTATCCCGACATTACGCCGCCAACCGTCGAAATCTCCGCCGTCTATCCCGGCGCCAACGCGCAGGTGGTGGCCGACACCGTGGCCGCGCCCATCGAGCAGCAGGTGAACGGCGTCGAGCGGATGCTCTATATGTCGTCGCAGTGCACCAACGACGGCACGTATACCTGCACGGTGACGTTCAAGCACGGCGTCGACCTGAACATGGCCCAGGTGCTGGTGCAAAACCGCGTCGCCCTGGCCCAACCAATCTTGCCCAGCCTGGTGCAGCGGCGCGGCGTGGTGGTCAAGAAAAAATCGCCCAGCGTACTGATGATCGTCAACTTGTTTTCGCCCGACAAGTCGCGCGACAACCTCTACCTGAGCAACTACGCCACCATCCAGCTCAAAGACGAGCTGTCGCGGCTCAACGGCGTGGGCGACATCACCTACATCGGCCAGCGCGACTACAGCATGCGGCTCTGGCTCGACCCCGACAAAATGGCCTACCGCGGCCTGACCACCGCCGACGTGGTGCGGACCATCGAGCAGCAGAACACGCAGGTCGCCGCCGGACAAATCGGCCAGCCGCCGATCGACAGCGGCCAGGTCTATCAGTTCACCATGAGCACCATGGGCCGGCTGGTCGAAGTCGAGCAGTTCGGCGACATGATCCTCAAGACCGACCCGCAAGGCCGCTTCGTGCGGCTGCGCGACGTGGCCAATATCGAGTTGGGGGCTTTGGTCTACAACCAGACCTGCACGCTCGACGGGCAGCCGTCGGTGGCGCTCTCCATTTATCAGTTGCCCGGCTCGAACGCCTTGGACGTGGCCCAGCAGGTGCGCGAGAAAATGTCGGAGTTGAAACTCCGTTTTCCCGACGGCGTCGATTACGCGATCGTCTACGACACCACGCCCTTCATCGAAGAATCGATCAACGAGGTCTTCAAGACGCTCCGCGACGCCGTGGCCCTCGTGGCCATCGTCGTGCTGCTCTTCTTGCAGAACTGGCGTTCGGCCATCATTCCGTTGGTGGCGGTGCCGGTGGCGGTGGTCGGCACGTTCGCGGTGATGGCCGGCATGGGGTTCAGTCTGAACAACCTGACGCTCTTCGGACTGGTGTTGGCCATCGGCATCGTGGTCGACGACGCGATCGTGGTGGTCGAAGCGGTCGAGCACCACATCGAGCACGGGCTTTCGCCACGCGACGCCACGCTCAAGGCGATGGAGCAGGTCTCCGGGCCGGTGATCGCCGTCGGCCTGGTGCTCAGCGCCGTGTTCATCCCCTGCGCTTTCATCAGCGGCATCACCGGGCAGTTTTTTCGGCAGTTCGCTCTGACGATCGCCGTATCGACGCTCATCTCGGCCTTCAACTCGCTGACGCTCAGCCCCGCGCTCACGGCCCTGCTGCTGCGGCCGCGCGAGAAGGGTGCGGCGCCGCCTTTGCCGCAATGGACGTTTCCTTTGGCCGGCGGCTGGATCGGCTGGACGCTGCTCAGTCCGTGGTTGGCGCGCCAGCTCGACGCCTGGTCGCCGCACATCCTGACTCAGTTGCAGGCCGCTGGAAGCTGGGCCGTGCCGGCGCTCGCGGCGGTACTGCTGGGCGGCATCGGACTGGTGGCCGGCGGTTGGCTGAATGCCGTGCTCGGTTGGACCTTTCGCACGTTCAACCGCGGCTTCAATCTCGCGACCGACGTTTATACCCGGCTGGTCGGTGGACTCCTGCGAATCAGCCTGCTCGTGCTGCTCGTGTACGGCGGACTGGTCGGTTTGACCTACCAGAGCTTTGTGATCGCTCCCAAGGGCTTCATCCCCTCGCAGGACAAGGGCTATCTGCTGGTCAACGTGCAGTTGCCCGATTCGTCGTCGGTGCAGCGCACGCAGCAGACGATGCAGCAAATCGAAAAGATCGCCGCCAAGGTGCCTGGCATCCATCACACCGTGGCGATCGCCGGGCAATCGATTTTGTTGAACGCCAACGCGCCTAACTTCGGGGCGATGTATGTGATGCTCGACGAGTTTCACCATCGCGTCCAAGAGGGCCTCACGGGCGACGCCGTCGCGGCCGAACTTCAGCGCAAGCTGCAAAACGCCGTGAAAGACGGGCTGATCAACGTCTTTGCCGCGCCGCCGGTGGACGGACTGGGCACGGCGGGCGGCTTCAAGATTGTGATCGAAGACCGCGGCGATTCCGGCGCGGAGACGCTGCAAGGCATCTCGGAGAAAGTCGTGGCCGCCGGCAACCAATCGCCCGATCTACAAGACCTGTTTTGCAGCTTCCGGGCGAACAGTCCTTGGCTTTATCTCGACATCGACCGCTCGGCCGCCAAGCGGATGGGGCTGAACATGGCCGACGTGTTCAACACGCTGCAGGTCTATCTCGGTTCGCTGTACGTGAACGACTTCAACCGCTTCGGCCGCACCTGGCAGGTGAACGTGCAGGCGGCGGCCGAGTTCCGCAACCAGATCGAGGACCTGAAGAAGCTGAAAATTCGCAACAGCGAGAACAAAATGGTGCCGCTGGCGGCGATCAGCGACGTCTACGAACAGACAGGGCCGACGATGATCACGCGCTACAATCTCTATCGTTCGGCTCCGATCAACGGCAGTCCGGCGCCGGGCGTCAGCTCCGGACAGGCGCTGGAAGAGATGGAGCACGTGGCACGGGCCGACCTGCCGCGCTCGATGCGGGCCGAATGGACGGAACTGGGCCTGCTGCAGCTTCAAACCGGCAACACGGCCATGCTGGTCTTCCTGCTGGCCGTGGTGCTGGTGTTTTTGGTGTTGGCGGCACAATACGAGAGTTGGGCGTTGCCGTTGGCGGTGATTCTGGTGGTGCCGATGTGCCTGTTGTGCTCCGTGGCGGCGGTGCTGATCGCGAAGCTCGACGTGAACATTTTCACGCAGATCGGCTTTGTGGTGTTGATCGGCCTGGCCTGCAAGAACGCGATTCTGATCGTCGAATTCGCCAAGGCCCAGCGCGAGAGCGGCGTGCCGCGCCGCGAGGCGACATTGGCCGCCTGCAAGCTGCGGTTGCGGCCGATCGTGATGACCTCGTTGGCGTTTATCTTGGGCGTGGTGCCGCTGATGATTTCTGAAGGTGCTGGCGCCGAGATGCGTCGCACGTTAGGCACGGCGGTGTTTGGCGGCATGCTCGGCGTGACGATTTTCGGCATCTTCCTCACGCCGGTGTTTTACTACGTCATCCAATGGTTCGCCGACCGACGGCGGCCGGCGTCGGTCGTGGACGGTGTCTGATCCCGCACGGCGGCTGTGGTACAATAGAACGACAGGGGTTCCTCGTTCAGGAACGTTGCCGTGCCAGTGATAGCTTTGGATCTACCTGATGCCGCCCTTTCGGCCTTGCGCCGGTCACCCGAGGAATTTGCGCGCGAGATGCGATTGGCGGCGGCGATCCATTGGTACGCACGGGGCATCATTTCTCAAGAGAAGGCCAGCCAAATCGCGGGTCTCAGCCGGACGGAATTCTTGCTCGCGCTCGCGCGTGAGCAGGTTCCGACGTTCCACGTCGATTTTGACCAGTTACAAGAGGAACTTCGCCGTGGGTGAACCTGCGGTTGCAAACGCGTCACCCCTGATTCTATTTGCTCGCGCCAATTGCTTTGAGCTACTCCAACTTCCCAGCGGCGAGATTATTGTGCCCGCAGCGGTTGAGGAAGAGCTTCGGCAGGGAAGCAGCCACGACAGTACCGTTGAAGCGATCGCCCGCTCGCCCTGGATTAGAGTTGTCGCGGATCCAGTCATTCCTGCCACCATTCAAGCATGGGATTTGGGGCCGGGCGAATCCGCCGTGTTGGCTTGGGCATTAGGGCACCCTGGTTGCGAAGCCATTCTCGACGACCTCGCGGCCCGACGATGCGCAGCCGCGCTCGGCGCGTCAGTCCGTGGCACACTGGGAATCGTGCTGCTGGCGAAACAGCGCGGAGTCATCGGTCAGGCGCGTCCGGTTGTCGAGCGCTTGCTCCAATCGGGCATGTACTTGTCTGACAATGTGGTAAAACGAGCGCTGGCCCTCGTGGGAGAATAGCGGACGTGGCTGAGGATGATTTTGCGAAATTGCTCGTTGACGGTTTGAAGCCACGCCTCAAGCCCCACAAAATCGAGCGGAAGCGGGCGCTCTTATATGACCTTTCCTTCGATCATCGCGGATCGGTTGCTACGTCATCCAATGGTTCGCCGACCGGCGGAGGCCGGTGTCGGTCGTGGATAGTGACACCATTTGACGATCTGTAAAGCGAATCTGTAGGGAACGGACTCCGTGCCGTTCCGTGAAGTGCCAAGCGACGCTTTTTGCGAGTTCACGGAACGGCACAGAGCACGTTCCCTCGATTTTGACCAGTTACTCGAGGAACTTCGCCGTGGGTGAACCTGTGGTTGCAAACGCCTCACCGCTGATTCTGCTTGCTCATGCACGCGACACGTTTGTCGCGTCTCGGCCAGCGCCTCGCCCGCGGCCGCGACGTGGGCAACCACCGCGGCGGCCGACGAGATCGTCCATCGGTGACTGAAATTGGCGGCCCATACCAGCAGCGCCGCAGATCAAAAGCGACATGCGCATGTCGCTTTCTTACAAGTCGCGTGGTCGCCGAGACGCGGCTCGTCGCCCGCGCGCAAAACAAAAGCGCCGTGCGCGCGGCGCTTTCTTATAAGACCGCGGCCGCGACAATCCGATCGCCGCCGCGCACCGTCGTCGCAAATGCTTACACCGTAGTCAGTTGCGGCTTAACGATGCCCTGGCCTTTGGCATCCGGCAGACGCCGCTTCTTCGCCACGCGTGTTCCACGCGGCTTCCGGCGGTGCGGCGGAGCGCGTATCCTGGCGCTTTCTGGAAATGCCCCTCCTCATCGCGCCGCTTTCCCGCACAATGCCTGAACCTGTGTCGCTAGATTGCCCATCGGCGAGCGCATCCGCCCCCTCGGATCGAGCGTTGGCGGAAGCCATCGATCGCATCGCGGCGCGGCTGCGGCGCGGCGAGCGCGTCGACATCGAACGCGAGCTCGCCCAAAACCCCGACTGCGCCGACGGGCTGCGCCTGCTCCTGCCGACGCTCGAAGCCCTGGTCGTGGTGCGGTCAAACGAAGGTTCAGGGGGCCCGGCGGGCGCCCCGGTCCAGGGTTCAGGAGAGGGTTCAGGCACCCAGAGGGCACCCGGGGTTCAGGGTTCAGAGGAGAGCAATGGAGCCTCAATCCAAAATCCAAAATCCAAAATCCAAAATCAGTTGGGCGATTTCGAACTTCTTCGTGAGGTGGGCCGCGGCGGCATGGGCATCGTTTATGAAGCCCGGCAGGTTTCGCTGGCGCGGCGCGTGGCGGTGAAAGTGCTGCCGGCCGCCAGCTTGCTCGACGCCCGACAGTTGCAACGGTTCCAAAATGAGGCCCGTGCGGCGGCGCAATTGAGTCATCCCCATATCGTCGACGTCATTTCGTTTGGCTGCGACGCCGGGGTGCATTATTTCGCGATGCGGTTTGTGGAGGGGCGGACGCTGGCGGAGGTCATTGCGGACGAGGGTTCAGGGTTCAGGGTTCAGGGTTCAGGAAGCGAGAATGCCGAAGGCCCAAGTGCCGCGCCCACCGCGGCCCCATTCTGTAGGGAACGCCCTCCGTGGCGTTCCGTGGTGCGGAGATGGATGACCCGCCCGTTTACCGCGGAACGTCACGGAGGGCGTTCCCTACAGATCGAGAATCCAAAATCCAAAATCCAAAATCGGCAATCCGCGGAGTGGATCGCCCAGGCGGCCGAGGCGCTGGAGCACGCGCACGCCTCGGGCGTGGTGCATCGCGACGTCAAGCCCTCGAATTTGCTGGTCGACGGCGACGGCAAGTTATGGGTCACCGATTTCGGCGTGGCCCGTTTCGGCGACGACGCCGGGCTGACGTTCACCGGCGACCTGTTGGGCACGCTGCGTTACATGAGTCCCGAACAGGCGCTCGGGCGGCTGGCGTCCATCGGCCCGCGCAGCGACGTCTATTCCTTGGGCGCTACACTGTATGAGCTGCTGGCCTCGCGGCCCGTGTTCGACGGCGAAGATCGCGGCGAACTTTTGCGGCAGGTGGCGTTCGAGCGGCCGCCGGCCTTGCGAACGCTCGACCCGCGGCTGCCCCGCGACCTGGCAACCATCGCCCACAAGGCGCTGGAAAAATCGCCGGACGATCGCTATGCCACAGCCGGGGAGATGGCCGCCGATTTGCGCCGCTTTTTGCGCGGCGAACCGGTCCGTGCCAAACCGCCCACGTTGGCCCAGCGCGCAACGAAGTGGTGCCTCCGTCATCGACGCTTGGTCGCGGGGGCGGCAATGCTGCTGCTCTTGGTCGTGGCCGGGCTTGCCGCCAGCACGCTCTTGATTGCTCGTTCGCGCGACGAGGCGGTGGCGGCGCAAAAAATCGCCGAAGAGCGCGACCGCGAAAACCGCCGTATGCTTTCCGTCATCGAAACCGGCCTGGCGATGCAAGCCTATCAGCAAGGCGACCTGAATCGGGCCAAGGAGCTGCTTGACCGGCAAGTGGAGGATGGGCTTCCCAGCCCGTCTCGTCAGACAGGTGACGGCCTAGGAAGGCCATCCTCCCAAGAGGAACGAGAGCAGAGCGCCTTCGCCCCAATCGAAAATCCAAAATCCAAAATCCAAAATCCGCAAGACGATTTCCGCGGCTTCGCCTGGCATTGGCTGCGACAGGCCATCGACGCCCGCTGCCCCGAACTCAAATCGTTTGACAATCAAGCGGGCGAGGTCTACGAGGTCGATTATTCGCCCGACGGTACGCTGCTGGCCGCCGCCTGCGACCGCCGTATCATCATCCACGACGCCCATACCGGTGAAATCCGCCACGACATCGACGCGCACGAATCCGGCGTCACCTCACTCGACTTCTCGCCCGACGGCGCATTGCTCGCCAGCGTCAGCTACGACGATCGCGTGCGGCTCTGGCACGTGGCGACGGGCAAGCTGGCCGCCGACCTCGGCGCGCATGACTGTGATGCCGCCAGCGTGGCCTTCTCGCCCGACGGCCGCCGGCTCGCCACGGGCGACGACCGCGGCCTGGTGATTATCTGGGACGTGGTCAATCGGCGCGAACAAAAGCGCCTGGAAAGACATGGCGGCAAAATCGATTCGCTGGCCTTCGCCCCCGATGGCCGGCTGGTCGTCATTTCCGGCGATTGGTACCTCACCACTTGGGACGTCGACGCGCCGCAAGCCCTGTGGCGAGTCAAGGCCCCGCACACTTCCTTTATTCCGCTCGCGATTTCGCCCGACATGAAGACGGCAGCCACGGGCGATCATGGCGGAATTGTCGGCCTTTGGAGCATGACCGACGGCGCGCCGCTGGGCAGCATGGGGCTGCGGTTACGCGTGCTGCAGGGGCTGGCATTTTCGCCTGATAGTCGGCTTCTGGCATCCGGCGGACAGGACAACACCGCCCAGCTTTGGGACGTTGGCCGGCAAATTTTTCTGGGCCAAACGCCGCCGCACCGCGACCGCGTGTGGAGCGTGGCTTTCTCGCCCGACGGCGAAGTGCTCGCCACCGGCAGCCGGGATGGCACCGTCAAACTGTGGGACGTGTACGCGGGGCGCACGCCGCGGCGGTTGGCCACTGCGGAACCGGTCGTGCAACTGGCGTTTTCCCCCTCGGGGCACGAGTTGGCGGTTGCCAGCGGCGCCGACATCTGGCGGTGGCCGCGCGGCGCCGCCCGAGCGAAGCCCCGCGCTTCTCAGCGATGGCCGGCGTCGCCGGTGATCGCATGGCGGGGCGAGTCGCTCGTCATCCGGGACGAACAGGGGAGCTTATGGCTCGATCAAGATGACGGCACGAGCAACCCGTGGATCCGTCCGCACGGCGCGCTGGCGCATCAGCTTGTAGTCTCGCCGGACGGGCATTGGCTGGCGGTGCGTGACGGCGCCGGCGGAATTGAGATCTGGGACGCGGCCCGCGCCGAGCTGCGGGCAAAACTTGGTGGATCGAACGCCACGCCCTGCTTTTCCGCGGACGGTCAAAGCCTGATCGCGGGACGCGAGCGCCGGCTTTTGCGGTGGAACATGCCACGGCTCGACGCGGCGGAGGATTTTTTCCAGCTTTCGCAGGACGTTTATTACGTCGCCTACTCGCCGGACGGGCAAACCTTGGCTCTGGGCTACGACGACGCGCGGCTGGAACTGGCTGACGTGGCCACAGGGCGGCGGACGCCCTTGGTGGGTCATTCTTTGGGAGTGACCTGCGCCGCTTTTTCGCCCGACGGCGGCACCCTGGCGAGCGGCAGTTTCGACGGCACGCTGCGGCTCTGGAGTGTGGCGACGGGCCAGGAATACTACACGCTCGAGCGTCGGCCGAACGGCGATTTCCGCACCGTCGTTTTCTCGTCCGACGGCCGCTCGTTGGCCGCGTCGGGCCGCGACGGCGCCGGCGGCCGCGTCAGCCTCTGGGAAGTAAAGTAGCAGGCACGCTCCGTGTGCCGTCGCCTTCCGCCGCCGCCTTTTGGTGTTGCGCTCCTGACCGTGGGCTTGCACCGGAGCTTGATGATTACCACCTGATCTTCGAGCTCCGCGAGCGCCGGCATGAGACGCTCTTTACGGACCAGCTCGCAATGCATATTCTGGAGTTGTCGAAATTCAACAAGGCGTTTGAGTCATTGAGGCGGGCGCCATGTCCGGGCCTTCGACGCGCTGGTGGGGCGGCACGCGGCGGTAGGATGGGCATCGACAAACAACGAGGTCTGCGATGAGCGTTGAAATTCCGTCGGATCTGGTGCCTTTTGTGCATTCCGTGATCGCCAGCGGACGCTGCGGAAGCGAGGGCGAAGTTGTGAGTGAGGCACTGCGATTGCTCGAAGCGGTCGATCGCCGTCGCGGGCAATTGCGCGCCGACGTGTTGGAAGGCATCAACTCCGGCGAGTCGGTTCCGCGGGCGGAGGTGGACCGGCAACTCAAAGAGTGGTCGGCGCGGCTCACCGCCGAAAAGGCCGCAGCCAAGGGATGAGCGCCGCCGAGTATTCGCCGAAGGCGCTGGACGATCTGAAGTCGATATTCGTGGCTTACTACAGGCAGGCTTCCAACGGCATCCGCGTCGAGCGGGTCTTGCACGCGGCACGCGACACCGAAGCGTTCTACGAGTGATCGGGCTCAGAGAGATTGCCGAGGCGACCTCCCTCGGTCTCTGGTAGAAGCCAACGAAGAAAACCTCTCTTCGTTTCCTTCGTTCGCTTCTGTTCGCTTCTTTGTGTGCGTCGGCGGTGCCAACGCAGGTCGGCCGTCATCCGTGCCCATCCGAGCAATCCGTGGTCAATTGTATGCGCGCAGCACCAACCGCCGGCCTCGCTCGGCCGTTTTCTTTTCCGTCCATCGTAGCCGCTCGCCGCCCAAACGCAAGGAATTTTTCTCTCTGAACCAATTTTTTGTGACCGAGGCCCCGCGTTTTACGGAACACCTAATAGAGAGACCGCGGCCCGGCGGGGGTACGCCGCCTGCCAAGGCAGCGGTCAGCATCCGATTGAGAAACCGCCGAAAGAACCGCGATCAAGTGGCCTCCCGACGATTTGCCGACCCGGCCCTGTTCCCTGTGCCCTACTCCGCCATGGTCGCGGCCCGCGAGATCGATCGCGTCGCGCTCGACCTGATTCGTCGCGGGCGGGTGTTTTTCAACGTCTCGGGCGCTGGGTGCGAAGCCACCGCCTGTCTGGCGCGTCACCTTCGGTCCGGTGATTGGCTGCAGGCCCAGTACCGCGACAAGGCCCTGCTCTTGGCTTGCGGTGTGCCGGTCGAAGAGTGCTTGGCCAGGTTCTTTTGCCCGGCCGGTCCGCACGGCGACGGGCCAGCGCTGACGGTCCACTTTTTGGCACCCGGCCTGAACGTGCTCGGCGGGCCCGGCCCGGCCGGCAACCAAGCTTTGCGGGCCGTTGACATCGCCGCCTCGCTTGCCCGCGGCGGCAACGCGATCGTCGTCTGTTCGATGGCAGGCGACGGCAAGCTGCCGGAAGGCGACTTTCAGAAAGCCTGCGCCAAAGCCGTCGGCGCCCGCCTGCCCGTTTTATTCCTGATCGCGGAATGCGGCCCCGACGAGTTTTATGGCCTGCCGGTTCTGCGCGTTGATGCGGCCGACGTGCTGGCGGTCGACGTGCTGTTGGGCGGAGTTGTGGAGCGCATCCGGGCCGACCGCTCGCCGGCGATCGTCGCGCTCGACGTGCCGCGCGTGGTGGGTTTGAACGGCCCCGAGCGGGAGCGGCATTGCGAGCTGCGCGAAGCGGCCGGGGCGCCGCCTGCCGCCGACCCGCTTCGCCGCTCGGAAGACTACCTGATGGAGTGCGGCACGGGCCTTGGCGAGCTGAGGCGAATCCGCGCTGAAATCGCCACCGACGTGGAGGCCGCCGCGGGGCGCGCCCTCGCTCGCCGCGACGGGCCCGCGCCGCAATGAGCTGTCGAGCAGGTGAGCCGGCTAGGTCATATGCCACCAGCTTTAGCTGGTGGTTTCCGCCCATCACTCAGCCCCTGTCTGAGCCGGCTTTAGCCGGGCTTCTCGACCGCTGGCGCGTGGCCATGACGCACACGGGCAAGTGGATGGGAATGCCACCGACCGGCCGGCGCGTCGCGGCCCACGGTTCAACCTGGATTCGCATCGCCGACGGCATTTTCGTCGAGGGCTGGGATTATTGGGAGCAGCAACGGGCCGCCGACGCCGTCCGCAGCCGGCGCAAACCGCCGAAGAGGCGGTAAGTCAGGCTTCCAGCCCGATGCGCGTCACGCCGGAGCGGACCTTGGCCGGGCAACGGCTGGCACTTCTGGGCGCGTGGCGGCCAAGCGATGCGCTGGCGCAAGGCGCATCGGCGAATGGTATAATAACAACATGGCAAGAAAAGCCGCTCCTCCCTGGCGCATTACGCGTACCGCCATCGCCAAGCTGGCGCGGCAGATCGCGGAACGCTTCCACCCCGACAGCATCATTCTGTTCGGCTCCCATGCTTACGGCGAGCCGGACGACGACAGCGATGTGGATCTGCTCGTGATCATGCCGGCCAAGAACATGGTCAACCAGGCCGCCAAGATTCGTTTGGCCCTCGATTACGATTTTCCGTTGGATCTCATCGTGCGCACGCCGGAGTACCTTGAGGAGCGCTTGCGAATGGATGATTGGTTCGTACGCGAAATCCTCAGCCGGGGAAAAGTCCTGTATGAAAAAGGCTTTGCCGTTGATTATCGTTATCCCGGCATGCACGCCTCGGCACGTCAAGCGCGCTCCGCCCTTCGCTGGGCCGCGGGCCTCCGCGCAGAGACGCGCCGGCTGCTTGGTCTGCGCCCGCGTAGACCGTGACAAATCGGGCTCGCCGACTGATTTGGTGCCGAGATTCGCCGACGCACGGAAGCCACCCGCTGCGCGTTCACCGACGTTGACATCCGCATGGAGCAGCTCACCGTCCAAGGCGATTGGGTCTTCAGCCGCTGGCGCGTGGCCATGACGCACACGGGCGAGTGGATGGGAAACAAGCCGACGCACCAGCGTCTGGAGGTCCGCGGCTCGACTTGGATCCGCGTTGAGAACGGCCTTCTCGTGGAGGGCTGGGACTATTGGGAGCAGCAGCAGGCCACCGACGCCGTCCGCGGACGGCGCCAGAAAAACGCTCGGCGCACTCGACGTGCCGCGCGTCGCGGGTCCGAATGCCCCCGAGCGGCAGCGGCATCGCGAGCTGCGCGAAGCGGCCGGGGCGCCGACGGCCGACCCGCTTCGCCGCTCGGAAGACTACCTGATGGAGTGCGGCACGGGCCTTGGCGAGCTGCGGCGAATCCGCGCGGAAATCGCCGCCGACGTGGAAGCCGCCGCGGCGCGTGCCCTCGCTCGCCGCGACGGCAAGAACGTGTAGAGAACGGACTTCGACTCGACCCCATCGAGCTTGCCTCGATGGCCTTGGCGACTTCATCGCGCCACTCTTCTAGCTCTCCCTCGTGCTCACCATCCGCGCGAGGCGGATGGGGGCGGCACCGAGTAACCCCGCCCTACGCCGCATTTCGCTCCACGAACGGCGATGACGCATTGCACCCACTTCTCCGCGGGGCTCAATTCGTCCGCCCTCTGCGCGCAGCCCCAACCGCCGGGCCCGCTCGGTCGTTTTCTTTTCCGCCCAGCATAACCGCTCGGCGGCCAAACGCAAGGAATTTTTCTCTCCGAACCAAATTTTTGTGACCGAGGCCCCGCGCTTTACGGAACACCTAATAGAGAGACCGCCCGTGCGGCGGCGGTCTGCGCGCGCCAGCGTCGGCGCGGCATCAGAACCAGTGACGAACAACGTTGGGGGAACCAAGTGATGGCCAGGCGCCAAAGACTGGGTCGGCAAGGCGTGATGTGGGGCGGCAAAAGGCGAGCGCGGAAAGAGGGCGCGCGAGCGGGCTGGCAATCGCGGCTTGCCGCGCGGCTGGAGTGGCTCGAGCGCCGCGACCTGCTCACGGCTACGGATTTCTCGGCGACGCTGTTGAAAGATATCAATACGTCGGCCGCGTCCTCCACACCCTTCGGGTCTGGAGATGTGATTTCGAGTGGATCGGGAAATGAGTTCGTCACGATCGGCAACGAAGTTTACTTCGCGGCGCGAGACCAGGCGCATGGCACCGAGCTCTTTAAGACCGACGGCGTCACCACGACGCTGGTCAAGGACATCGTGCCCGGCGCGCAGTCGTCCGACCCCACAAACTTGACCAACGTCGATGGAACCTTGTACTTCACCGTGACCAGTCCTTCCGGCGCGGAATCGTTGTGGTCCAGCGACGGCACCGATGCCGACACGCGGCTCGTTGGATCGCTGCCAGGCGCCACGTACGTATCCCAGTTGACGGCGGTGGATAACAAGCTGTTTTTCGTCACCTACAATAATTTTGGCGGCTCGGAGCTTTGGGTCAGCGACGGCACCGCACCGGCGCCGTTGTATGCATTCAACAGTGGGCAAACGGTCTCGAGTCTCGTGAGCGTCAATGACGAGTTGTACTTCGCGTTTAACCAAGGCGGCAGTTCGCCGGTCGGCAAATTGGGCTTCAGTGACGGGAGCGCCCCACACACGACCTTTGTTTCGGGGACGAGTTTTTCGTCCATCGGCCAGTTGGAAACAGTCACCACGACTGGCGCGAGCGGCAGCAGCCAAACGTTGTTCTTCGCAGCAGACGACGCGGCGAACGGCAATTCCTTGTGGCGGTACGACGGAGCCTCGTTTGCCACCGTGGTGAAGGCTCAGCCGAACACGGTCATCGACTTGACTGCGGTCGCGGGATCGTTGTACTTCGTTTCCGGCGCCAGTAACGACCTATTTTGGTTGGCATCCCCAGGCATCAGCGCCCAACATGTCACCGCCAACGTGTACCAAGTGGTGAACGCGAACGGGACGCTCTTTTTCACAGAAACCTCCTCGCCAGAGTTGTTCGCCATTCTGCAGGCCGGCACCCCGGCGGCCAGCGCGCCCGTCGACCAAAAGACGTTCTGGACACTCTTCGGCCTCAACCCGAGCGATATTCTGAACCAGGAGATGTTCTTCCCGGGGCCGAGTGGTGGGCTATACCGCGCCGATGGCTCGCCCGCGGACGTCGCGCCGCTGACGACCTCGGACCCGACGCCAAAAACAGTCTACCAACCGTACTCCTCGGGTGCGGCGGCGGTTAACGGCAAACTGCTTTTTTTTGCGACGACGAACGCGTCGCTCGACGGCGCGCAGCTCTGGGAATCAGATGGAACGACCACCACACAATTGCCGGCTATCAATACCGGCACCGAGGGCTCGACTCCCTATTTTTCTGAGCCGTACCTCTTCAGCCCGTCGACGCTTCCCTCGGCGGTCAACGTCGGCGGCGTGATCTATTTCGCCGCCAACAGCGGCTCGAGCGGTGCCGTCGGCGGATATGACCTTTATGTCACGAACGGGACGCAGGCGGGTACCAGCCCCGTGGCGTCTTCGGTGATACCGAGTTCGCTTCCCGCGGGTCTGACCCAGCTCATGTGGAACATGAACGGCCATCTGGTCTATGTCGACAACTCGAAAAACGACAGCTTGTCGACCGTCAACCCCGAGGGAACGATCTCGCCTCTTTTGGGCGGCGTCGGCCAGGTGAGTGCCGTGACTCAGGTTGGCGCGACTTGGTATTTTATTGCCACGCCAAGCGGTGGACAGCCGAAACTTTACGCCACTGACGGCACGCCCACCGGGACCAAGCTCGTCTCGGGCACCAATGCGCCCGCCAACGTTTTTGCCGCAGGCCTTGCGACGCTGGGCGATAGCAAGACCGTCTATTTCCTCGCGGCGGCGCCGTCCGCACCTGCCGATTCGGAAGTTTTTGCCTACAACGGCAGCACCGCCACGCCCATCAGAGACGTGGGAGGGAGTTTAATGGGTTTTACAGGGACAGCTCTCACCAGCTCCGGCGCAAATCTTATTGTGACGCCGACCCTATTCGGCACGCCGACGCTGTGGATCAGTAACGGGTCGTCGGCGGGAACGCAGCAAATAAGTTTCGGCAGTGCTGCGCCGCCCGACATGATTCTAACAACAATTCTACCAGTCAATGGGGGTTATGTCTTCGATGGATTCACCTTTGACTCCTCTGGCTATCATTTCGAGCTATGGAAGATCGATACCACAACCTCGCCGCCCACGGCGTCCGTTCTATCGTCGCTTGGCCTCAGCGGCAGTGGCGCCGTCTACTTGGACGACTTCGAGCAGGCAGGCGCCTTTGTAACTTTTAACGCGATTACCAGTGCTGGTACTCAGTTGTGGACAACCGACGGCACCGCGGCCGACACAGTCCCGCTTGACAGCTTCAGTTCGGAGTCCGGCTCCGCGCCCAGCGACTTTACGCCGTTCAACGGGAAGCTTTACTTCGTGGCCGACGACGGTATGCATGGCAGCCAGCTCTGGGCCACCAACGGTACGGCGGCCGGCACGGCCGCCATTACGGACGTCAGCCCGAACGAGAGCACTGGCGGCTTCAATCCTTCAAACCTGGCGGTGATCGGCAGCCAGCTCTTCATGTCCGGCAACGACGGCGTTCACGGCGACGAACCTTGGCTGAGCGATGGCAGCGGCGGCGGCACGACGCTCGCGGTCGATATCGCGCCGGGCGCCGGCGGATCAGGGCCCAGCGGTTTCACCGCACTCGGCAACGGGCAGATCTTTCTCCGCGCCGACGACGGCACCGACGGCTCAGAGCCCTTTGTTCTGATGCCGCTGCCGCCTCAGGCCCTGGTGGCCAGCGCGGTGCTAGGCTTCACCGAAACCGCCGGAGCCACCTTCACCCACGCGGTGGCGACCTTCACCGATCCGAACGGGGCCGCGGCGCTTTCCGACTATTCGGCTACGGTCGATTGGGGAGATGGCCAGACCGACAGCAACGCCGCGATCAGCGGGCCC